>DATIQP010000264.1:0-7445 GCA_035470765.1 Polyangiaceae bacterium
CGCGGGCAGGTAAGTATCGCGCTCGATCCAGCCACGGATCGTCGGATCGATGGAGAGGTACAAGACCTTCACGAGCGCCTGCCCATCGGCGACCGTCGGTCTCGGAGCGCTGCGCGTCTCGAAGCAGTCCGCGAAGAGGGGCCCGGTGGGGCGGCGGGCGAGCACGATCTGACGGGTGTCGGTGGTCATCGCGGCCGAGCATAGCGCGATCGCGATCCGATACGGACGAGTCGCCACTTGGTCCGCGTTTCCGGTAGGAGCAAAACGCGCACACGAGGCAATACGTCAACTTGCCCGCTTGCTCGCGCGAGCGCGCCATCCTTTCCTACGCTCGCGGGAGGAGGTTGGCACCGCGCGCGGTTACAGGGGCAGGGCGACCTTCATGATCGTGCCGTCGCCGTTGTACCAGTAGATCGCTTTGCTATCGCGCGCGATGGCGCCCGGCTGGACGTTGTCCACGAGGACCTTCGGCGTGCCGCTGCCCGTCTGGTCGACGTACATGATCGACGTCGTGGTGCTCCAGTAGACGTTCGTGGCGTCTGCCGCGATCGACGTCACGTAAGTGTTCGTCGTGAGGTTCTGCGCCGTCGGGCTGAGGATCGGCGAGCGGTAGATCGTGGCGTTGCCGGCGTTGTACCAGACGAAGTAGCCGGGACCCGCCATCGACATGACGTTCGGGACTGCCTGGCCTGTGATGATGTTGGTCACGCTTCCGAACGAGAGCGCCGTCTGCGCGATGTTGCCGCTGCCTTCCGTCCAAAAGAGGTGGGCGTTGTCGGTGACCATGTTGCCGGGCAACGCCGACTCCCCGGTCTTCGAGGAAGTCGCGCAAACCGGCGTCGTCACGAGGCTGCACGAACCGAAGTAGTCGGTGGTGCTGCCGTACTCGAGGAACCCGACGTAGGTCTCCTGGCTGTCGACCGCGATGCCGTAGGGCACGACGGGCGGGAAGCTGTTGAGCGTGCCGGCGCCGATGTTGAGCGCAGCAGCGCCGGTCTTGCCGGGTTGGCCCTTCCAGATTTGGTTCGGCGAGTTGTTGCCGAGCACCATCCAGTACATGTTGCCGTTGACGATCGTGATGGGGCGCGCGGAGCCGCTGCCGACCTGGAACGGCGTCTGAGAGGTGCCGTTCACCGAGAGGCTGTAGGCGCCGGTGGAGTTGTCCGTAAAGACGACGGACGTTCCGTCGGTCGCCAGCGCGAACGCGCTTGTCGTGATGCCCGAAGCGAGGACGATCGGCTGACACAAGGGCGTCGCACCGCCGTCGAGGACGCCGCACGTGCCGCCGAGGCAGTCATGGTTGCAGGCGCCGCAGTTGGTCGCGCTCGTCTTCGGATCGACACAGACTCCATTGCAGACGAGCATGCCCGCGTCCGTCGCGCACGCCGCCGCGTCGATCACGTCGGATTGGGTGTCCTGACCCGTGACGTCTTTGTCCGCGACGTCGGGAGCCGTGGTGCCGTCAGGCCCGGAGTCGGGGACGATGATGGTCGAGTCACCCACGCACTCGAACAGAAGCACAGACGGAAGAACAACGACGAGAAGCAGGCCGAATTGACGCGAAGGTCGCATGGTTGACAGCGTAGACGACTCTATGGTTCTCGGCGAGGCATTCCCTCACGAGCGGACCGCGTCGAGCCACGCCGTCCACTTGTCGATGCTGGCGACCGTGCGCGCCGAGACGGCGATCATGCTGGGGTCGGGCATGACGCGCGCGAGCGACTCGTCGATGGCGCGATCGAGACGTCGTCGAGGTGCGGCAGGCGGTCGATCTTCGCGAGGACGACGAGATCGGCGCGCCTGAACATCACCGGGCACTTCAGGGGCTTGTCGACGCCCTCGTTGACCGAGAGGGCGCGACGTTCGCGCGCTGCCCGAGATCGTAGATCGCGGGGCAGTCGAGGTTTCCGACGTTCTCGACGAGGAGCCAGTCGATCGGACCGAAGCCCGCGCCGTGGAGCGAGTGGTGGACCATCTCGGCGACGAGGTGGCACGCGGAGCCCGTCGTGATGCCGCGCGAAGGGATGCCCGCGCGGCGGAGGCGCTCGGCGTCGTTGTCGGCTGCGAGGTCTCCGCTCACGGCGGCGATGCGGCGCCGCTCCTTGCACGCGGGCGCGGTCGCCTCGAGGAGCGCGGTCTTGCCCGCGCCGGGCGAGCCCATCGGGTTGATCGCGAGGACGCAGGTGTCACACATCGGGGACCTCCATCTCCATTCGTTGAAGGACGATTTCGTCGCCGTGGGCGAGGGTCGGCCTCGACGCCGCGCTCGCTTGAGGATCGCTGGTATCCTCGGCGTCTTTGATGCTCCTCGTCCTGTTCTTCGCCGTGCTGCTTGCCGCAGCGTATGCGGCTTCGCAACGAATCTGGAGCTGGCGCGTGGCGGCGGACGCGCCGGGCGCGTTCGAGCACGCCGCGTCGATCGGGGTGCTCGCGTTCGCGATCGCCCTCGCGATCGACTGGGGCCTTGCGCTCGCGCACGTCTTCACCCCCGCCGCGCTCGTCGTCGCGTCGATCGCGCTCGCGGGCGCGTCCGCGCGCAGCCTGGCGCGCCTGCGCGGCGCGCTCTCGTCCGAGATTCGCTCCGGGGACCCGCTGCTCCTCGTCGGCGTCGCGATCGCGCCGCTCGCGATCTGGGTCGGGTACGTCCTCTGGCGCGACTCGGTCCTCGCCGTCTTCGGCAACGACGGCCTCGCGTACCACATGCCGAAAGCGCTGCTCATCGCGCGCACGCACCGCTACGCCGTGTTCGACGGCCCCGACTTGCGCATCGGCACCTTCCCGGCGAACTACGAGATGCTCGTCGCGGACACGCTGTCGCTGACGGGCGGCGATCGCGCCGCGGGGAGCGTCGGCGTCGCGAGCTACGTCCTAGTCGGCGCGGTCGCCGGCGCGATGGCGGAGCGCTGGTGGAAGGGACCGCGCAAGCTGCACGTGATCGCGACGGCACTTCTCACGCTCGCCATGCCGACGCTGCTGGTCGGCAGCGGCGCGTACAAGAACGACGTGATGCTCGCGGCGGCACTGCTCGCCGCGTGCGTGTGGATCGCGGGGTGGGCCGTGCACGGCTCGCGGCCACGCCTGTTCTTCGCGCTCGTCGCGGCGGCGATCGCGATCGGCACGAAGCCCACGGGCGGCGTGCTCGTCCCGATCTTCGTTGCCGCGGTCGTCGCTCGCGCGCGGCGCGGCGGGCGCGCGCGCGCGAGCGAGATCACCGTATGGGTCGCGGGCGCGATCGCCGGCGGCGTGCTGCTCGGCGGCGCCGCGTACCTCGTGAACATAGCCGCGACCGGCAAGCCGATCGGCGTCGTGCCGGGCAACGGCTACGGCGACTGGAAGAACCTCTGGATGTTCCCGGCGCTCGTCTTCGAGCGCCCCTTCGTGCCGCGCGCGGCGGTGTGGGTCTTCTGGAAGCACGAGTGGTGGTTCTGGCCGGAGTACGACGTGTACTTCTCGACGTACGGCGTCCCGGCGTCGCTCGCGCTCTTCGCGCTGCCCTTCGCGGTCGTCCGCTACCGGCGCCACGGCGCCGCGAGCGAGCGCGCGTTCGCGTCGTGGGCGCTCTTCGCGTGCTGGGTGCTCGTGCTACCGACGCGCGTAGCGCAGCCGCCGGTCGGCTTCTTCGAAGGCTTCGTGCGCTACACGTGCTTCCTGCCGCCCGTGCTCTTCGCATGGACGATCGCCCCGCTCGCCCGGGAGCTCGCCGACTCGGCGCGCGCGCGCCTGGCCGGCGGCGCAATCGTCGCGACGACCGCCGTCTACAGCTACTACGCCGTGCGCGCGGCGATCGCGGACCAGTACGCGCCGAGCTGGTTTGCCGTCGCCGCCGCCGACGATCCGCGCCTCGATCGCGCGCTGCTCTCGTGGACGACCCGCGCGGGGAGCTGGGTCGACGCGCACGCGCAACCCGACGACGTCATCGCGTTCGATGGCGCGTTCGACACGTGGGTCTACCCCGCTTACGGGGCGACGTTGCGCCGGCGCGTCAGCTTCTTGCACCCGAACGGCGACGCGCCCGTCGCGATCCCCGACGACGTGCGCTGGATCGCCGTCGATCGCTCGTGGAGCTGCGTCGTCGGCAACCCGGGCTTCAAGGACTTCGGCGTGTGGGCGGAGTACATCTTCAAGGGCGAGCCGACGCCGGACGATCTCGCGGTCTTCCGCCAGCTCTCGAAGGACTCGCGCTTCAAGCTCGTCTACCACGAGCCGCGCTACAACCAGGCCGTCTTCGAGCGCGTCGCGCGGTGATCGTCGGCCCACCGTGTTCTTGAGCGCACGGCGCACCAGATCGTGGGCGATGCCGGCGGAGCCGCTTCGACCGCTGGTGAGCACTGCCACGTCACCAGGGAGCGACGGAACTCTGCTCCGAGCACGAACCGCACGCGAGCGCCCAAACGCGTCGCATGCGTACGTGAACTTGCCCGCTTGCTCGCGCGACCGCGCCGCCGTTTCCCTACGCCCCGAATCAGTCCGACTGCGCCGGCTGGACCATCGGCGACAACTCGGCCAACGGGTGCATGACGAACGTGACCGGGACGTCGCTCGCCTCGCCGCAGTGCTCGCCTTGCTACAAGGTGAACACGATCATCTGCGTCGAGCAGTGAGCGCGGACGGTTCGACGCGGCGTCTCAACCGGACGCCGCGTCCGCTCGGATCGACTCGGCGAGGCGGGCGGCGATGCGATCCATGAGAGCGAAGAAGTCGTCGTCTCCGAAATCCGCGCCGCTGGGTAGGAGCCCGGGATCGACCGCTTTGCCGTCGACGAGCGAAGTACGTTTGTAGCGACCGAGCACGTCGACGTGATCGCCGACGACGAGCGCGATGGCCTTGCCCACGACTTGCCTCGTGGTCGAAACGACGCCGTCGTTGTCGCCGTCGTCGATGGGCGCGAGCTCCACGTGGCGCTGAGACGAAAGACGCAAGCTCGCGTCGTCGAGCCATGACGGCTCGATCGGCGGAGGAGCGACGCGCGAGGCGGCCTCGTGTGTCCAGCGCCACATGTCGCGAAAGAGCTTGTCGTCGTGATCGCGCGCCGGGCGTGGCGACACCGTGGCGATCGAAAAAGTTCGCGCCTGCGCGCCCAGACGAAATGGCGAGCGCCCGATCTCGCCCATCACCTTCGGGTGAAGATCGCGCGCGAGCTCGTCTTGGAAGAGAATCTGCAGGAGAAAGAGCGGCGTCTGCGAGACCTTCGGCATCGCGCTGAACATGAAGCTCACGCGACTTCGGAGATCGCCGCGCCGCGCGACGTCCAGCGCGGCGTGCGCTGCGTCGCGAAGGGCCGCGAGCGATGGATGGCCCGCCGACCAACGCGCGAGCGCGCTCTCCGCGAGCGCCGTTCCGAAATGCGGCGCGGAGATCGTCGTGACCGATCGTACGCGCTCGATCAAGTCGCTCCACTCGCTCCAGCCGCCCTGCGCGACGACCGAATGCTTGCCGCCGTCCATGAGCGGATGCTCGCGAAGGAGCAGCGCCGCGTCGACGCCGCCCGTGCTGTGGCCGACGAGGTGCCATCGTCGCGGACCACCGAGTCGCGGGGATTTCTTCGACGGCGTCTCGAGCGCGCGGAGCTCCGTCAATAGCTCCTTCTGCCTTTTCCACATGCTCGCGATGCCGAGCGTCGACACCGCGACGACAGGAACGTCGCAAACCCCTCGCGCTTCGAGCCCGGCGCGCAGCCCCGCGATGAACCGATCGGCGAAGTACGTTTGACTCTCGCGGTGATCGAAGCCGAAGAATCCAGGAACGAGCGCTACGGCAGGATGCATGCGTGGCGCTCATCGTGGCACGAAAAGAGAGGGCCGCTAGGCTCGTGGCGTTGAACCTCGCCATGGCGCGCGGCAAGCTGCTTTTCGAGGGTCTCGCGTGATCGGTCCATCGATCACGCACGATCCATCCAGTTGGCGGGCCTTCCAGCGGCCGCGCGTGCTCTCGATGCGCGCGACGAGCATCTCGCGCTGCAGCTTGAGCGGCTTCGGCATCCGATCGCCGATCATGTTGAAGAACTCTGCCACCCAGCCCGCGGTTCCAGCCCTGATGGAATGCGCACAAGGAGGCGCTACATAAACTTGCCCGCTTGCTCGCGCGACCGCGCTACCGTTTCCTACGCCCCAAGGCGATCGCGAAGACTCACCGGCTCGCCTTGGATTTCTCGGTTCCCTGCCGTCGCCCAAGTGAGAAAGGAATTTCCATGCCTCTGCGTCCCCGAATCGCGTTCAGGCACACCGTGAGCGGTGACTCATGACAGCATTCGACAAGCGGCGTCAGGTCTTCCGCGATCTTCATCGAGAGGGTTGCTTCGCGCTTCCTAATCCGTGGGACGTCGGCACCGCGCGCTATCTACGACATCTCGGCTTCGCGGCCATCGCCACCACGTCGGCCGGGTACGCCTTTTCCCGTGGCGTTGCGGACGGCAGCGTGGGCCGCGACGAGATGCTCGCTCACATCAAGGAGCTGGTGGAAGCGACCGACCTTCCCGTGAACGCCGACTTCGAGAACGGGTATGCGGACGATCCCGACGACGTCGCCGCGAACGTCCGCTTGTGCCTCACCACGGGAGTCGCGGGGATCTCGATCGAAGATGCGGGCGACCGGCGGGAGAACTCGATTTACGAGGTGCCACTCGCCGTCGAGCGGCTTCAGGCCGCGCGCGAAGCGATCGGAGACAGTGGTGTGCTGCTCGTGGGTCGCGCCGAGGGTTTCTGGGTAGGTCGCGAAGGGTTCGACCAGGTGCTGAACCGGCTGCGAGCATACGCCGCTGCCGGTGCCGACTGTCTATACGCGCCCGGCCTTCGCGAGCCCGACCACATCCGCGCGATCGTGGAGGCCGTTGCGCCGAAGCCGGTGAATCTACTCCTGAGCGGGCCGGCGGGACTGACGGGCAGCGTGGATTTCACCATGGCCGATGCCGCGGCTTTGGGCGTGCGGCGGGTCAGCGTCGGCGGCGCGCTCGCCCGCGCCGCGTGGGGCGGCTTCATTCGCGCGGCGACCGAGTTGGCTACGCACGGCAGGTTCGACGGTTTCGCCGGCGCGGCCCCGCATGCGCAATTGCAGAAGCTCTTCGCATCGACCGGCGACTGAGCGTCGCCGTCCCCCCGGTTCAGTCCGCAATTCCAGCCCCTTCGGACCTCCCCGCGTGCTGATCGCACAATGGGGCGATCAACCAGCGCTACGTCAACTTGCGACAACCGCGAATCCCATTGGATGACTTGCCCTCCCGCGTCTCCGGTCGGTACGTGAATCGTCCCGTGGGCGAGGAGCCCGCGCAGCGTCGTGTGCCCGGCGACACGCTGCGCCTTTTCGCACCCACTAGAGGCCCCGTTCATCAGCGCTGATGAACGCGGTTGTCCTCATCCCCCCCGCGCGGCGGCGAGGTTGTCTCGCGTGTGGCGGGGCCGCCGCCGTGGGGGGGACGCCCGCCCGCAGGCGGATGCGCGCAGCCGCGCGTG
>DATIQP010000265.1:0-3330 GCA_035470765.1 Polyangiaceae bacterium
GGGAGCCCCTCGGCTTCCCATCCGAGCATTCCGCCCTCGAGGAACATGATCGGCATGCCCTCGGCGGCGAGCTTCTCCGACAGCGTCTTCGTCTTGTCGCCGGCGCGGCAGTAGAGCACCGGCTGGCCGGCGAGCATGTGCAGCTCGGCCAGGCGCGACTCGATCTCCTCCATCGCGATGTGCGTCGCGCCGGGGAGGTGGGCGCGCTTGAAGGCAGCGGCGTCACGCGTGTCGACCGCGACGACGCGCCCCTCCCGCATGAGCTGCGCGAGCTCTATCGGCTTCACCGCCCCCTCGGCGCGCGGCAGGAACGGCTCGACCAGCTCGCGCAGCTTCTTCTTGCCGATGGCCCCCACGACCGCGTCGACCGGGCGGCCCTGCGAGAAGACCATGAACGTCGGCACCGACTGGATGCGCAGCTCTCGCGCGAGTAGGGGCGAGCGGTCGATGTCGACCTTGCGCACCAGGACCTTGCCCTCCATCTCCTTGGCGAACGCAGCCACCTCGGGTGCGATTTGTTTGCAGGGCTGGCACCACTCCGCCGAAAACTCGAGCACCACCGGCAGCTCGGGCCGGAGCACCTCCGCCTCGAACTCCTGCTCGCTGATGGTCGGGATGGCGTCGCCGCCCCTTGCCTTGGCTCCCTGTGCACCGCCGACCGGGAATCCGCCCCTCATACCGAAATTGGACATTTGATCTGCTCCGCGAGGGTCCTTCCTACCTCGAAAGCACATCCTAAGCACGCCCTCGGGTGCTGTCAGGGCTCAGTCGGCGTGCAGGTAGCACGCCGACATTCGCCTGCGCTTCGCTGGCCTCAGGCGGCTGCGCGGGGGTCGAGCGCGTCGCGCAGGGCCTCGCCGAGCGCGTTGGTGGCCATCACCGAGACGAAGACCAGCGCCCCGGGCAGGAGGAGCAGCCACCATGCGCCGAAGTGATCGCGCGACTCGCTCAGAATCTCGCCCCAAGTCGGCACCGAGCTCGGCAGTCCCACCCGGAGGAAGTCCAGCGCCGACTCGAGCAGCACGATCTGCCCGAGCCCAAGCACGGCCGCGACGACCACCGGCGTCATCGTCATCGGCAGCACGTGTTTGTAGAGCACGCGCCAGGGAGTGGCTCCGAGGGCGCGCGCTGCCGTCACGTAGTCCAGCGGCGAGACGGCGAGCACCTCCGCGCGCACGAGTCGCGCGACCTCGGTCCAGCGCAGCCCGGCGATGACGGCCAGCAGGGAGAACAGGCCCGGGTGCGGCACGAGCGCCTGGACGACGAGCGCGAGCAAGGGGACGGGAAACGCCGAGAGCGTCTCGATCACGCGCGCGACGAAGAAGTCGAACGGGCCTCCGAAGAACCCCGCCACGGCCCCGAGCACCGCCCCGAGCAGCACGAACGCCGCGACGGCGAGCAGCGCGACCCCCAGGGCGGAGCGGGTCCCGTAGACGAGGCGCGCGAAGACGTCGCGGCCGCGCGCGTCGGTGCCGAGCGGGCTCGAAAGGGAGACGAGCGGCGGGCGCGCCTCGGTGCTACCCCTGCAGGCCTGTTCGGGGCCGCACGCGACGAGGGGCCAGATCGCCCAGTCGCCCGGCTGGCGCTCGGCCTCGAAGCGCGGCTTGTCGACGCCCGCGAGCGCGTGAGGGTGCGTGACGTTGGCGAGCAGGTGGACCTCGCCGTGGAACCTGCACGCGATGGGCCGGCTGCTCGCGAGCTCCTCGGCGAAGATCGCCATGAGCGCCAGCATCGCCATGAGCAGCGCGCACGCCGACGGGAGGCGCTGCTTGCGCAGCGAGCGCAGCGCGAAGCGCAGCGAGCCCGGGCGGCCCCGGGATCGGGGCGTTCCTACGGGCGGCGGTCGCAGGCTCGGGGGCCGCATGCTCGGCGGGTGGACGCTCGCCCTCGCGCTCACGCGACCTCCTCGCGGCGGCTGAGCAGCCTCTCGCGGATGCGCGGGTCGAGGAACCCGTACGCCACGTCGCTCGCGAGCAGACTGAGCGTCGTGGCGAGCGAGACCACGAGGACCGTCATGACGAGATACGGCGCGTCGTGCGTCTCGACGGCGCGCATCGTCTCGTAGCCCATCCCCGGCAGGTCGAAGACCTCCTCGACCACGATGGCCACGCCGAAGAGCACGGGCAGCTGCACGCCCGCGAGCGTGACCGTCGGCACGATGGCGTTGCGCAGGGCGTGAAAGACGAGCACCCGCGCCTCGCGCACGCCCTTGGCTCGCGCCGTCCGGACGTAGTCCTGACCGAGGACGTCGAGCATGGAGGCGCGCTGGAACCGCGAGAGCGTCGCCACGGCGCCCACCGTCATCGTCAGCGTCGCGAGCACCGCGCGCGCGCCGAGCTCGGCGTTGCGGAAGGCGTGCGCGAGGACCTCGGCGAAGAAGTAGCTCGGCAGCGAGTACAGGACGAAGAGGGCGGCCGCGAGCGCGAGGTCGACCGGCTGCCCGCGCCGTCGCGCGCTGAGCACGCCGACCGGCACGGCGAGCGCGAACGACAGCAGCATCGCCGCGAGCGCGAGCGAGAGCGTGATCGGCGCGGCCACGGCGAGCTTGCGCCCGATCGGCTCGCCGTCGCGCGCGCTCGTCCCGAGGCGGCCGCTCGCGGCGCCGAGCAGCCAGCGGCCGTAGCGGGTGTCGGCGAGCGTGGCCAGGATGCGCTCGCCGCCGTCGAGCGCCACGTAGTCGTCCCGGTGCGACGTCCACCAATCGGCCCACTCGCCGCGGATGCGGCGGCCCGCCTCCGGCGTCATCGCCTCGGGCACCGTCACGGAGTGACCCGAGACGTGCGACGCCACGCTCGACAGGCGCGCGAGCCCGGACGAGTCGGTCTTCGGATCGCGCAGCGCGGCCATGAGCTCCGGCAGCACGAACGTGTCGACCTCGACCAGGTCGCGCTCGCGCCCCTCCGTCCCGCCGTGTACGAGGCGCACGACGCTCCGCCGCACCGCGGGCTGCGTGAACTCGAGCGAGCGGTCCTCCCAGAACTGGGACCAGAACGTCGGCGCCGTGTCGGGATCCGTCACGCGCGGATCGTCAGCCTGTCCCATGCGCACCGCGACGGGCAGAAGGGCCATCGCCACGCGGCGCCGCGCGGCCGGGTCGAGCCGATCGAGCGTCGGGAGCAGGTAGGGAAACGCCGCGGCGCCCGTGCGCGCCAGCTCGTGGGCGGCCACCGGCGCCTACTCGTCGTCCTTCGCGAGGTGGTCGACGCAGTCGGCGACGACCGTGCGCACGTCGCGCGGCGTCGGGTTCACGAAGGTCGGCACGTCGAGCGCGCGCAGCCGCCGCGACTCCACGTACGCGTCGTACGCCGCCGGATTCTCTTCCAGCGCGGC
>DATIQP010000266.1:0-1588 GCA_035470765.1 Polyangiaceae bacterium
CGCGACGCCGGCCCCCGCGCCGCACGGCCCGTCGGCGCCCCATCAGCCGCAGCCCATGGCCGCCGCCGCCCACGGCGCGAGCCCGGCCCAGCCGCCGAAGCCCGCCGTCGACCCGCGGACGCTCCGCCCGACGTCCACGCAGGCGGTCGTCATCTCGCGCCCGACGGTGCCGGTGCGCCGCGTGACGCCGCCGACGACGTCGCGCTCGCAGTATCCGCAGGCCCCCGGCCCGCGCGCGCTCGGCGAGGTCCGCGAGCTCAAGGTCGTCCCCGGCTCGCTCGGCCGCGAGCGCGAGTTCATCGACGTCTCGCGCGACAAGAAGCGCGGCCGCAGCGCGGGCCGCCCGGTGTCCGAGGAGCAGGCGAAGAGCCTCTCGGGCAAGGAGCTGCTCCAGGCCGCGATCACGGATCGCGCGTACATCCCGATCCGCGGCAAGAAGAAGAAGCCGACCAAGAAGGGAGCCAAGACGCAGATCACCGAGAAGGCCGAGCACAAGAAGGTGATCCGGATCGAGGAGTCGATCTCGGTCTCCGAGCTCTCGCAGTCCATGGGCGTGAAGGCGTCCGACCTCATCCGCAAGCTGATGCAGGCCGGCAAGATGGCGACGATCAACCAGCAGATCGACGCCGACACCGCCACGTTCCTCGCGAGCGAGTTCGGCTACACGGTCGAGAAGAAGGGCTTCGAGGTCGAGGAGTACATCCCCGAGGTGGCCGAGGACGAGTCGAAGCTCGTCATCCGTCCGCCCGTCGTGACCGTCATGGGCCACGTCGACCACGGCAAGACCTCGCTCCTCGACGCGATCCGCGCGGCCGACGTGGCCGCGGGCGAGGCCGGCGGCATCACCCAGCACATCGGCGCCTACAGCGTGCAGACGCAGCACGGCCCGATCACGTTCCTCGACACGCCGGGTCACGAGGCGTTCACCGCGATGCGCCAGCGCGGCGCCCAGGTGACCGACCTCGTCGTGCTCGTCGTCGCCGCGGACGACGGCGTCATGCCGCAGACGATCGAGTCGATCAAGGCGGCGAAGGCCGCCGGCGTCACGATCCTCGTCGCCATCAACAAGGTCGACAAGCCGGGCGCGTCGCCCGAGCGCGTGATGCAGCAGCTCACGGAGTACGAGCTCGTCGCCGAGCAGTGGGGCGGCACGACGATCATGCTGCCCGTGTCCGCGCGGACGAAGCAGGGCATCCCCGAGCTCCTCGAGTACATCGCCCTCCAGGCCGAGGTCCTCGAGCTCAAGGCGAACCCGGAGAAGCTCGCCAAGGGGCGCGTCATCGAGGCGAAGCTCGAGAAGGGGCGCGGGCCCGTCGCGACCGTGCTCGTCGAGGAGGGCACGCTCCGCGTCGGCGACGCGCTCGTCACCGGCATCCACTACGGCCGCGTGCGCGCCATGATGAACGAGCGCGGCGAGCAGGTGGACGACGTTGGGCCGGGCTATCCGGTCGAGGTCCTCGGCCTCTCCGGCGTCCCCGTCGCCGGCGACGAGTTCAACGTCGTCGAGGACGAGAACTCGGCCAAGGAGGTCGCCTCCCACCGCGCCGAGAAGGCCCGCCAGAAGGAGCTCGGGACCACCCGGAAGGCC
>DATIQP010000267.1:0-25595 GCA_035470765.1 Polyangiaceae bacterium
GTACTCGATCTCCCACTCGCAGCTCGGCGGGCTCGGCGGCGGCGCAGGCGCCTGAGCTTCGGCGCCCGTCGGGGCGACCACCACGGCGATGACAGCGAGCGAGCCGACCACGAACGCGACGCGATGAAACGACCGCATGCAAGGAGACCTGCATATCGAGTGCCGCCGGCCGTCGCGAGCGCCGGCCCGAAACCCAGGTAGCCTCCGCACGTTCTGCCGCGCCCCGCATGGCGTGCCGTCCGTGCGGGCTCAAAGCGTGGCGGACCCGCTCGGCACGGGTGCTGCTTACACCGTCCAGCGAGGTGGGTCATGCGCAAGCTGGTCAAGAGCGTCGACGTCAACGCACCGGTCGAGCGCGTCTACGAGCTCCTGACCACCCCGACCAACCTCCCCACCATCTGGCCCAACCTGGAAGCGGTGGGCAACGTCGACCGGCGCGCCGACGGCGCACACTCGTTCGACTGGACTTTCCGGATGGCTGGAATCCGATTCCACGGGCGCATCAGGACGCTCGAGGCGGTGCAGAACGAGCGCTTCGTGAGCCGCAGCGACGAGGGCATCAAGAGCACGTTCCGCTGGGTCTTCGAACGCAGGGGCGGCGCGTCCACGCACGTCGGGATCGAGGTCGAATACTCGATGCCGCTCGGACTGCTCGGCCGGATCACCGAGGCGATCGTGGCGAAGATGAACGAACGCGATCTCGAGGTCTTGCTCACGAACGTCAAGAGGGCGCTCGAGGCCCCGCAGCGCGGCCAGGCGGTCGCACAGGCGCCGATGCACTGAATTCGCGTCAGTGCGCGCCGGCGGCGCTCGCGCCGGGCTTCGGCTTCTTGAGCAAGAAGAGCAGGACGAACGCCGTCAAGAAGACGAGCGTCGCCTGCGCGAAGCCTTCGTTGAAGCTCAGGATGAGCGCCTGGATCCTCACCTTGAGATCGAGCACGGCCTCGGGCACGAGCTCGCGCGTGAAGGTGCGGCCGCCGATGCCGCCCTGGATGGCGCCCATCGTCTCCTGCACGATGGGGTTGGTCGCGTAGATCGCCTCCCGCAGGTACGACCCGTGGATCTTGGTCCCGCGGTCGACGAGCAGCCCCATCCACGCCGTGCCGATCGAGCCGCCGAGCTCGCGCGTCAGGTTGAACAGGCCCGTCGCGTTGCCGCGCTGGCGATCGCTCAGGTCGCCGAGCGCGAGGACGCTCACGGGGATGAAGATGAAGCCGAGCGCCGCCGAGCGCACGAACATCGGCTGCACCAGGTCCCAGAAGCTCGCCTGGTCGGTCAGGTGCGCGTTCATCCACAGGCTGAGCGCGGTGCCGGTGATGCCGAAGAAGAGCATGGCGCGGCCGTCGACCTTCGACCCGAAGCGCCCGATGAACGGCATGAGCACGATCTGGATGCCGCCCGAGACGAGGAAGATCTTGCCGATGTCGAGCGCCGAGTAGCGCATGACGGCGCCGCAGTAGAGCGAGAACAGGAAGTTGCCCGAGAAGAGCGCGAGGCCGAGCACGAAGTTGATGCCCGTGCCGGCCGAGTAGGTGCGGTTGAGGAAGACCCGCAGATCGACGACCGGGTGCTCCGCCTCGAGCTCGTGGACGAGGAACGTGATCAGCGCGCACGCCGCGACCGCGGCGAGCACCGTGATGGTGAGCGACTCGAACCAGCCGTCGCGGTTGCCCTCCTCGAGCACGTACTGCAGCGACGCCATGCCGGCGGCGAGCAGCGAGATGCCGAACACGTCGATCGGAGCCTTCGACGGTCGGAACCCGGGCTCGTGGATGACGCGCGACGCCGCGAGCGCGGCGATGATGCCGACCGGCACGTTGACGAGAAAGACCCAGTGCCAGCTCGACCAGTCGATGAGGTAACCGCCGATCGTGGGGCCGAGCAGCGGCCCGGTCACCGCGCCGATGCCGAAGAGCGCGCCGGCCATGTTCTGCTCGTGCTTCGCGTAGCGCGAGAAGAGGATGGTCTGCGCCGTCGGGATGATCGCGCCGCCGCCGAGGCCCTGGATGGCGCGGAAGACCACGAGCGACGGGAGGTTCCATGCCAGGCCGCACAGCGCGCTGGCCGTGGTGAAGATGAGGATCGAGGTCGCGAAGTAGCGGCGGATGCCGAAGCGCCGCTGGAACCAGCCCGTCATCGGGATGACGACGATGTTGGCCATCATGTACCCGGTCGAGACCCAGCCGATCTCGTCGATGGGCGTGCCGAAGCTCGCGCGGATGTCGCTGAGCGCGACGTTGACGATGGTGATGTCGATGAGCGACATCAGCGCCGCGGCCATCACCACCGCGGTGATGGCGGCCTTGCTGCCGGCGACGGCGCCACCGCTGCCGAGATCGAGCTTGCCGGCGCCGGCCATCTACTTGCTTGTGTAAATGGTCACGTACGCGCTCATGCCGGGGCGGAGCACGACGTCGGGCTTGCCGTCGAGACGCACGAGCACGGGCACGCGCTGCACGACCTTGGTGAAGTTGCCCGACGCGTTGTCGGGCGGGAGCAGCGCGAAGCGCGAGCCGGTGCCGCCGGCGAGGCTGTCGAGGTGCGCGGCGAAGTCGCGACGGCCGAACGTGTCGATGCGCACGCGCGCGGACTGCCCCGCGTGCATGCTCTCGAGCTGGTCCTCCTTGAAGTTCGCGACCACCCAGACGTCGTCGAGGTTGGTGAGCGAGAGCAGCGGGCGTGACGGGTCGACCATCTGCCCGGGCTCGACGGTGCGGCGCGAGACGACGCCGTGCATGGGGGCCTTGACCTTCGTGTACTCGACGTTGAGCTCGGCCTGATCGAGGGCCGCCTGGGCCAGATCGACCCGCGCCTTCGCGACGCCGACCTGGGCGCGCGCGACGTCGAGCTGCTGCGGGCCGGCCTGGGCCGCGACGAGCCGTCCCTGCGCGCTCTCGATCGTGCCGGCCGCGCTGGTCAGCCCTTCCTGCGCGCTCGCGAGCTGCGCCTTGGCCTGCTCGACGGCCGCGGCGGCCTGATCGAAGCTCGCGACGTGCGCGTCGAGCTCCGCCTTGCCGATGGCGCCCTCGGCGTAGAGCTTCTCCGAGCGCTCCTTCTCGACCTGCGCGAGCGACCGGCGCGACTCGGCGGCGGCGACCGCGGCCTTCGCCTGGTCGATGCCCGCCTTCGAGGTGCCGGTCATCGCGGAGGCCTGCGAGATGCCGCCCTTGGCCTGGCGCAGGTTCGCGTCCACGGTCCGATCCGTGAGCGCGAGCTGGGCCTCGACCGCCGCGAGGTTGGCGCGGGCGGAGGCGAGATCGGCCTGCGCCGTCGCGAGGCGCGCCTTGGCATCGCGATCGTCGAGCTCGACGAGCACGTCGCCCTCCTTGACCTCCTGGTTGTCCGTCACCAGGACGTGCACCACCTGGCCCTGGATCCGCGTCGCGACGTTCGCGACGTGAGCCTCCAAGAACGCGTCGTCCGTCGTCTCCTTGCCGTGGCCGTAGAGGTAGACACCGCCGCCGACCAGCGCGAAGGCCGCCACCAGCGACGGCAGGACCTTCTTCGCGCGCGAGGGCCTCGCGCGCGGCGCAGGCGAGGCCTCGGGCTCTTTCTCCTCCGTCGTGCCTTCCACCGCCTCGAGCTTCGCAGCGCTTGCCATGACGAAGGGTGAAGTATGCGGAGGCGACGGTGCCGCGCTAGACGCCGGCGGCCGAACGCGTTATCCGGTTATCCGAACAATGGTCGCGGACCTCAACGAAATCGCCGCGTTCGCGCAGGTCGTGCGCAGCCAGAGCTTCACGCGCGCGGCCGCCTCGCTGGGCCTGCCGAAGTCGACGCTGAGCGAGCGCGTGGCGCGCCTCGAGGAGCGGCTCGGCGTGCGGCTGCTCGAGCGCACGACCCGGAGCCTGCGGCCGACGCCGGCCGGCAGCGCGTACTACGAGCGCGTCGCGCACGTCGTCGACGACCTCGAGGAGGCGAGCACCGAGGTCGCCGAGAGCCACGGCGCACCCCGGGGCCTGGTGCGCGTCGGCTCGTCGCAGCTCGCCGCGCGCGTGTTCTTGCTCTCGGTCATCGACAAGTTCGCGCGGCGCTGGCCGGAGGTCGACATCGACGTCGTGACGGCCGACCGGAGGTTCAGCCTCGTCGAGGAGGGGCTCGACCTGGCCGTCCAGGTGTTCGCGCCTGCGGAGAACGTCGTCGTGCGGCCGCTCGCCACCGCCGCGAGGGTGTGCGTGGCGTCGCCGGAGTACCTCGCCGAGCATGGGACTCCGCACACGCCGGAGGACCTGCGCGTGCACCGCTGCATCATCACCGCGACGACCGCGACGCGCTTGCGCCAGGCGACGTGGACCTTCTCGCGCGACGCGCGCGAGCACGCGGTGACGGTGCGTGGGCGCTACGTGGTGAGCTCGATCGAGCTGGCCACGCAGGCCGCCGTGGACGGCGTCGGCATCGCGCTCGCGCCCACGCTCACGTGCGCCGAGGAGATCGCGCGCGGACGCCTGGTGCACCTGCTGGACCGGTACACCGCCGGCTCGACGGAGCTGCTCCTGGTACACCCGAGCACTCGCGGCCTGCCGCACCGGGTCCGGCTGCTGGTCGACCACATCGCCCTGAGCTTCCGCGACGCCCCGGCCCTGCCCGGCATGACCAAGCTGCCCGGCGTCGCGCCGGAGCCATCGGGGCGCGCCCGGGGGCGACGGAAGAGGCCATGACACGCGCCGGCGAGGACGGCCCTGCAGCCCATCGAATCGCGCGGCTCACGGAGCTCTTGCACGACGAGCTGCGCGCCATCTTCCGCGACGACGTGTCGGACCCGGCCCTCGCGGGGCTCGAGATCCCGGCGGTGGTGCTGTCCGTCGACTACCGGCACTTGCGTGTACACTGCACGCTTCCGCCGGGCGCCCCGGCGCGCCGCGAGGTCGCGCGGCGGCTCGAACGGGCGAAGCCGTTCGTGCGCGCCCGGCTGGCGGACGCCGTCGACATGAAGAGGACGCCGGATCTCGATTTCGTGATCGACGTGGTGTGACGGAGACGGCGTCAGCGGAGGCGCTGGACGTGCGTCGCCGCCTCGAGCACCAGGCCCGTGTCGCGCTGCGCGGCGAGGACCTGCTCGGTGCGCAGCGACTCCGGCAGCGGCGCGCGCGTGACCGCGAAGGCGCCCGCGGGAAGGAGCGCCTCGATGAAGGGCAGCCCGGGGACGTACGCGAGGACGCCGCGCGGCGCGAGCGCGCGCACGATGCGCATGTACGTGCGCGCGTACTCGAAGGCCAGCTCGCTGCGACGCATCTCCTGGTGCATGAAGTGCAGCGAGAAGCCGAGGTGCGAGACGATGGTGCCCCACCGCGCGGTGCCGTAGTCGTACGCGAGCCAGTCGCCGCGGTCGCCGAGCTCGGGAGGGACGAGCGGATCGAGGCCGAACGCCTGCTTGCCGGCGTCGCGCAGGTGGCGGACGAGCGCGGCCTTCTCGCCGCAGCCGATGTCGAGGACGGGCTCGGCGAGCGTGGCGACGTCGAGGCCGAGGACCGCGAGCTGCAGCTCGGCGGAGTACTCGGCGGAGACGACCTCGCGCGGGCTCTTGCCGAGCGCGCCTCCGAGGATCGCCGACAGGGCTTCGCGGGCACCGAGGAGCGCCCGGTCGCGTTTCTCGCCGGCCGCGAGCTGCTCCCAGAGCGCGCGCATCGCGCCGCGCACCGCGCGCACGACCTCTGGGTCGGAGGCGACGAACTGGTTCTTTCCGCTCAAGGCACGCAGCACGTCCGCCGCGCACGCCTCGGCGTCGGCTGGATCACCGGCCAGCGCGGAGAGCAGCACGGGATCGGCCGCGAGGAAGTCCGCCCCCGCGAGGGCCTGGAGCGACGCGCGACCGATGCGGTCGGCGAGCACGTCGCGCAAGGTGGTCACGCGGCCGCCCAGCGCGCGCCGTTCGCGCGCGGCGCACGAGCCGCGGCGGCGGCGGGCACGCACTCGTAGGCCTCCACGTCGAAGCGCATCATCCTCAACCGGTACTCCATCGTCAGCCCGGGCCAGAGCGTCGTGTTCTTGCCGCCCCTGGTGAGATACCAGCTCTTGGCGCCGCCGGTGTTCCAAACCGACCTCGCGAGGCGCGCCTGGAGCCGCTGGTTGTACCTTCGCTGCGCCTCGGGCCGCACGTCGACGAACTTGAGGTTGCGCTTCTTCATCGCGCGCAGCGCGCCCAGGATGTAGCCGATCTGCGCCTCCATCATGACGACCATCGACGTGTGGCCGAGGCCGGTGTTCGGGCCGATGATCATGAACAGGTTCGGGAAGCCCGCGAACGTGGTGCCGCGGTAGCCTTCCGGCCCGCTCGTCCAGCTCTCGTCGATGGTGCGGCCGCCGCGCCCGCGGATGGGGAACGGCGCGGTCATCTCGGCGGCCTCGAAGCCGGTGGCGAGCACGAGCACGTCGATCGGCCGCTCGCGGCGCTCGCCGTCGTGCTCCGTGACGATCGAGCGCTCGCGGACCTCCACGATGCGATCGGTGACGAGCTCGACGTTGTCCCGGAGCAGCGCCGGGTAGTAGTCGTTCGAGAAGAGCACGCGCTTGCACCCCATGCGGTAGCCGGGGGTGAGCTTCGCGCGCAGCGAGGGATCGGGGATGCTCTTCTCGAGGTAGCGGCGCGACGCGGCGGCGAACACGTCCATCACCCTTGGCGCGTAGGTGAAGCCGAGGCCGAAGAGCTCGGTGATGCCGTAGATGCCGGCGCGCAGCGCGTGCTGGAGCGCGGGGCTCCGGGCGAAGCGGGCGCGCGCCTGCTCGCTGATCTCGCCGTTGCGCTTGGGCAGGATCCACGGCGGATTGCGCTGGAAGACCTGGAGGCGGCCGACCTCGGGCGCGATGGTCGGCACGATCTGGATGGCGCTCGCGCCCGTGCCGACGACGGCCACGGTCTTGGCCGCGAGCGGGACCGAGTGGTCCCAGCGCGCGGAGTGGAAGCTGGGTCCGCGGAACGAGTCGAGACCGGGGATGTCCGGGTAGATCGGGCGGTTCAGTGGCCCGGTGCCGAGGACGAGCACTGGCGCGGCGAAGAGCGCTCCGTCCTCGGTCTCGACCTCCCAGAGGCCCTGCTCCTCGTCGAACTCGGCGCGCACCACGTTGCTGCGGAAGCGGATGCGATCGACCAGCCCGTACTTGTCGACGCACCCGCGCAGGTACTCGAGGATCTCTTTCTGCGGCGCGTAGGGGAGCGTCCAGCTCGGGTTGGGCTCGAACGAGAACGAGTACAGGTGCGAGGGGACGTCGCACGCGCAGCCCGGGTACGTGTTCTCCCACCAAGTCCCGCCGACGCTGTCGTGGCGTTCGAAGACCAGGAAATCGTGGATGCCGGCCTGCTCCAGGCGAATCGCCATGCCGAGGCCCGCGAACCCCGCGCCCACGACGAGCGCCTGCACGGTCCGTCTCTCGCGTCGCAAAAGCATGACCCGAACGTGCTGCGTTATTGACCAAAAGTCAATAGTAGCGGCTCGGCCGGTCCGGGCGCTCCGGTTGACGGGCGGCCCGAAGCCCTCTACCGAAAAGGTCCGTGACAGGCCCGTCCAGGTTGGAGCCTCGCGGCGCGGTGGATCGCGCGCTCGCCCTGCTGGCGTGGGGGCTCCTGGCGTCCATGTTCGCCGCCGCCCTGCACGACATGTCGCTCGCCTGGGACGTGTGGTCGTACCACCTGCCCTTCGCGGCTCGCATCGCCGGCATCGTGCCCGCCGACCGCTTCGTCTTCGATCCGGCCGACCAGGCGCGCTTCACCGGCTTCCCGCTGCTGATGGAGACGCTGCAGGGCGCCCTGTGGCGCGTGACCGGCCGCCCGGAGTCCGCCAACCTCGTCGCCTTCTCCGCCGTGCCGCTGTTCGCGTGGTTCCTGAAGCGGCGCTTCGCCGTCCCGTTCCACTTCTCGGTGCTCGCGCTCCTCGCGGTCCCGCTCGTCCAGATCCACGCCACGTCCTGCTACATCGATCTGCCGGCGAACGCCGCGGCCAGCGTGGTCGTCCTGCTGGCCGCCGACGCGTGGGCGAGGCCCGAGCCGCCGACAGGGCGGTCGCTGCTGCTCGCCGGCGCCTCGGCGGCGATCGCGATCAACAGCAAGGCGCTCACTCACCCGATCGTGCTCTTGGCGCTCCTCGCCATCGCGGGGCGGGTGCTACCTCCGCTCGTGCGCGGCCTGCGCGAGGGTCGGGGCACGCCCGCGCGGCGCGCCGCGACGACGCTGCTCGCGATCGCGCTGCTCTTGCCCGTCGTCTTCGCGACCCCGGTGAAGAATGCGGTCTTGCACCACAACCCCTACTACCCCGAGAAGGTCGACGTGCTCGGCCTGCACCTGCCCGGCATCGAGGAGCCTTACTCGTCCTCGCCCGCGTGGCTCGAGCATGCGCCGCGTCCGGCGCGCTTCGCGGCGTCTGTGGTGGAGATCGGTCTCAGGCCGATGACGAGCACGCGCCGCTGGACCATCGACCAGTGGACGCCCCCGTCGGACCCCGGCTATCGCATGGGCGGCTTCTTCGGCGCGTACGTGATCGCGAACCTCGCGCTGCTCGCGTGGCGCGTCGTGCGCGACCGGCGCGAGCGCGAGGTGCGGGCGGCGGCCGCGGGGTTCGCGGCGCTGACCGCCGTCGTGTCGGTGATGCCGCAGTCGCACGAGCTCCGCTACTACATGTGCTGGATGCTGGTCCTCGTCGGGACCAACCTCTGGCTCGCGGCGCGCGCTCCCCGAAGGGCGCGCGCGCTCGGAGGGCAGGCCCTCGCGGCGACCGCGGCGCTCGCGGTCGTGGCGTTCGTCACGCGCGGCGGCTACCTGTACCCGTCGGGGGAGAGCTTCCAGACGCTCGTGGCTTCCCACGTCGACGACGCCGCGCTGCGTGGCGTGCGCGACGGAGAGCGGATCTGCGTGCGCCACGCGCCGTGGAACCTGCTGTGGGCCGCACCTTTCCACGCGCCGCGCAGCTACGCGGTGACGGAGGCGGAGGACTCGACGACCTGCGGCGACGCCCCGTCGCTCTGAGGGTGCGGCGGCGCGCCGACCTCGCGCGCTTGCAGGATCGCGACCGCGCGCACCAGCTGCGTCAGCTGCTCGGCCGACTCGATGCGCTGCCGGCGTGAAGAGAGCGACTCGCGCACGAGCCAGATCACCGTCGGATAGAGCAGGAAGTCCACGCCACGGCCGATGCCGACCACGTGCGCGAGCGCGGTCGCGCGCTCGGGGAAGACGATGAAGACCGCGCCCGCGACGAACACCGCGACCTCGAGCAACAATCCGCGCCGGTTCTTGCCGCGGAGCGTGATGAAGTCGAACGCGACGAGCCCGGCGACCAGCAGGAGGAGCAGGGCCTTGGCGATGCTCACGGCGAGTCTCCGAAGAGGTAGTGCAGCAAGAGGTCCGAGGCGACGGCGGCGGCGCCCGTGCTTCGCTGGCCCTTGGCGAGCGTCTCGCGCGAGTAGCGCACCGAGACGGGGACCTCGACGACGCGGAGCGCGGGCGCGCGCGAGACGCGCAGCTTGATCTCGGTGGCGTGGGCCATGCGGTTCTGGCGGATGACGACGCGCTCGAGCGCGCCGCGGCGGAAGGCGCGGAAGCCGTTGTGCGCGTCGGCCAGGCGCAGGCCGGTCAGCGCGCGCTCGAACCATCGCGCGCAGAAGAGCAGCACGCGGCGGCCGGGCGGGACGTTCGAGTCGCCCTTGAACCGATTGCCGAAGGCCACGTCGGCGCCCTGCTCGATGGCCGCGACGAGAGCGCGCACGTCGCTCGCGCGGTGCTGGCCGTCGGCGTCCATCGTCACGTAGGCGCGGAAGGGCTCCGGAGCGGAGAGGGCGAGCTGGCGCGCGGTCTCGAGCGCGGCCCCCTGCCCGAGGTTGACGGCGTGGCGCGCGAGCACGACGCGAAAGTCGCTCGTGCGCTCGGGGAGACACGCGGGGTCGACGGGCGGCTCGCTGCCGTCGTCGACCACGAAGACCGACACGCCGCCGAGCTCGGGCGCGCGGGCGCGGACGGCCTCGAGGGTGCGCGCGAGCCCGCTCGGGTCGTCGCGCACCGGCACGAGGATCGCGACGCGGCTCGCCACCGGGCGCTCAGGGGGCGACGGCGCAGGCGATGGGGCGCCCTCGCTCGTCGGCGGGGAGCAGAGCGCAGATGTCGGTGCGGCCGTCGCCATTGATGTCTCCAGGGTGGAGCACCCCTTCGGGCGCCCATTGTAGCCAGGTCGTGGCGCGCGTGAACGCTTTACCGTTCGAGAACGCGCACCGGAGCGCGCCGAGGACGAGGCCGCACGCGTCGGCGCGCCCGTCTCCGTTGAGGTCGCCGAAGACGACCTGCGACGCGCCGGCCAGGTCGGACGACCACTTGACCCAGCGCGTGAAGGCGGCCCGAGTGGAGATCGCGCAGAAGATCCCGGCGCTGGTGGGGACGCACGCGTCGGCGTCGCCGTCGCCGTCGACGTCGGCGAGCGCGAGGTCGGCGTGCTCGCTCGCGGACGGCGGAGCGCCGCGGATCCAGACGCGCGCCGGGGCGTAGCCGCCCGCCTCGCGCCGCGCGCACATGACCCCGCGCGGGGTGAGCCCGCACGCGTCGGCGCGCCCGTCACCGTCGACGTCGCCGAAGCGAACGACCTCGGGCAGCTCGCCGGAGATCGACCACGACCGCACCGGCGCGAAGCCCTCGGCGCCGGAGAGGGCGCACGCGATGCCCGACAGGGTGCGGGCGCAGGCGTCGGCGCGCCGGTCGCCGTCGACGTCGGCGAGCTCGAAGGCGCCGGCAGCGGCGGGCAAGACGGCGCGGCGTGCGCGCGGCGCGACGAAGCCGACGTGCGGGACGCGGCTCCCTTTGGCCGGCTCCCCGTCTTCGGCGGCGGGCTCGGCGTCCCACGCGGCGAGCCGGCACTCGACGACGCCGTCGCCGAGGGTGCAAGCGTCGGCGAGGCCGTCTCCGTCGACGTCGCCCACGCGCGCTTCTTTGCTCGATGCCGCGAACCGAGCGCGCGTCGTCGGCGGCGAGAGCTGGAGCAACGGCGCGGCGAAGACGTAGCCGCGCTCTTCGAGGCGAGGCACGAGGATGCGGGCGATCTCGAGAGCGTAGTCCGAGCCCACGTCGCCGACGCGATCGTGGAGCAGGACGATTCCATGGCCCATGCGTCCCGTCGTGCTCCTCGCCGAGTCGATCGCGTCGAGGTAGCGGCGCGCGACCACGTCGGCGCGGACGCGCAGGGCCCCGCGGCCCCCGCGGTGCTCGCACTCGGCCGCGGGCCTGGCCGACTGGCAGTAGACGGACTCCTCCCAGTCCTTCGCGTCGACGTCCCAGCGCAGTGGCCCGACGAGCTGCGAGAGGTACGAGTCGGCGTCCACCGCGCGCGAGGCCGCCGCGCTCCAGTAACCGCCCGGTGCGCGGAAGATACGCAGCTCGTTCCGGATGTACGGATCGATGCGCTCCTGGTTCTCGCGCAGCTCGTACTCGACGACCTCCGCGCTCGCGTTGCCGAGCAGCGCGTGGTGCAGCGTGTGGTTGCCGAGGCGGTGGCCGAGCGCGACGAGATCGCCCAGCACCGGCAGGTGCTCGTGGCCCGTGGCGTATACGTCGCGCCCGAACCCCGGATCGGAGGAGGCGCCATCCATCCACGATCCGACGACGAAGAACGTCCCGCTCACCCGCCGGAGGTGCAGGTACTCCGCGAGGGCGAGCGTCTCGTCGTCGGGACCGTCGTCCCACGTCAGCGCGAGGACTCCGTCGGGGAACTGGCGACCGTCGAGCTCCGGTCGCGCGAGGGGCAGGTCGGCGCCGTCGTCGCGCGGCGCCGGAGCTCCAGGCTCGACCTCGTCGACGGTCGCGTGCGTGCACCCGACGAGCAGGGAAGCGAGCCCCAGGGCGAAGAGTCTGCTCGGCTTCAAGTGCACCAACTTCTTTGCATAATACACATCCGGGGCGCGGCGTCTCGGAGAAGCGACGATCGCGCGAGGCGCCGGTGCGCTCGTCGACGCCCTACGGTACACTCGACGACGCGTGGCGCGACATGACGATCGCATCCACCATTTCCCTCAACGTGGCGGTCATCGGCGTGCTCGTCGCGCTGCTGACCACAGGGCTGTCGTTCGGGCCTGGATGGCGCGAGCTGCGATCGTTCGCGGCCTGCGCCCTGCTCGCGGCGATCTACTGCGCGTGCAACGCGGTCGTCACCCTCCCGCTGCCGGGCGACGTGATCGCCGGAGCGTCGCGCCTCGGCCTCTTCGCCGCGGGCCTGCACGGCGGCGCGTGGTTCGTCTACAACGCCGCGCAGGAGAAGCGCCCGCTGTCCCGTTTCGACCGGGCCATGATCCTGATGGGCGTCGTGGCTGGCGTGGCCGCGCTCGTTCCACGCTTGTGCGTGAGCGACGTCATGTCCAGCCGCCCGATTCCGTGGCTCCACCTCGCGTACCGCGACGCCGTGCCGACGCCCGTCGGCGAGGCCGTCTACGCCTTCTACTGCTTCGGCCTCATCGTCCTGTCGGGTCGCTACGCGCGCCAGTGGCGTGACGGCAAGAGCGCCGCCGCGGCCCACTTCTTCGGGCTCTTCGCGCTGTTCGCGAGCGCCGTCAACGACAGCCTCACGGCCGCGCGCGTCTACGACGCCCCCTACCTCATCGACCTCGGCTTCCTGTCGGTGGTCGCGTGCGTGGGCATCGCCCTCGTCTCGCGCTTCGTCGCCAGCGCGCGGTCGCTCGAAGACCACGCGACGCGGCTGTCGGCCACGCAGGCCGAGCTGGTCAAGCGCGAGCGCCTCGCCGCCCTCGGCGAGCTCTCGGCGGTCGTGGCGCACGAGGTCCGCAACCCAGTCGCCATCATGTTCAACGCGCTGAGCGTCCTGCGGCGCCAGCGCGACTCCGGGCGCGAGACCGAGACGCTGCTCGCCATCGTCGAGGAGGAGGCGCAGCGCCTCAAGCGAATGGTCGACGAGCTGCTCGCGTTCGCGCGGCCCCAGGCGTTGCGCGTCGCGGCGAGCAACGTGGTGTCCCTCGTGCGCTCGGCGACCGAAGCGGTCCACCGCGTAGACGCCACCGTTTCGATATCGATCGACGTGCCGGCGGACCTCCCTCCGGTGACGTGCGACGAGCACCTCGTACGGGGCGCGCTCATCAACCTGCTCTCGAACGCGATCCAGGCGTCGACGGGGCGCGAGCCCGTGCGCTTGCGCGCGACGCTCGAGCACGAAGGCGGCCAGCCGCGGATCTGCATCGCGGTGACGGACGACGGCGGCGGCGTCCCCGCGGAGGAGATCCCACGGCTGTTCACCCCCTTCTTCACGACCCGGCCGACCGGCACGGGCCTCGGCCTCGCTGTCGTCCGGCGCATCGCGGAGGCGCACGGCGGCGAGGTCCGGCTGCTCTCCACGGGGAGCGAGGGCAGCACCTTCGTGCTCCGCCTCCCGGTCGACGGCACCAAGCTCAGGCCCCCGCGCACGAGCGTGAGCGCCGCCAACTGATCCGGGACCCTGACGCTGGCGGTTGGGCTGCGCTAAGCTCCGCGCCTGCATGAGCCTCGATCGTCGAAGCGACAACCTCGTGGTCCTCGCGGCGCTCCTGACCGCTGCCGGCTGCGGAGCCAGGACCTACCTCGGCCACGGCGGCGACGGCGGCGGCGCCGTCGAGACGGGCGACGCCTCGTGGATCCCGTGCGGCGACGCCTCGTGCGAGCCGACCGCCGAGTACTGCAAGCGCGTCGTGGGCGGGCCGCCGCCCGGCGTCGACGTCCGGTCGTGCCAGGCGCTGCCCTCCGGGTGCCACTCCTGCGACTGCGTGATCGCGCCCGGCTGCACGTGCATCGACGACACCGGCCAGATTTCGCTCACGTGCGACGCACCGTGAGCCGGGCGCGTCGCGCCAGGCGCTCATTTGTATGGCAGCCCATGCAATTGTCGACTAGGTTGCATGGGCTCCCATGCAACCCACGCGGCCGACGCCCGAAGCGGTCGAGGTCCTCGATCATCTCCGTCGTATCGTTCGGGTCCTGCGCGAGTCGTCGCGCGCCGCCGAGGGGCTGCTCGGGGTCACCGGCGCGCAGCTCTTCGTCCTGAAGGCGCTGGCCGGCTCCCCCGCCCTCTCGCTCAACGAGCTCGCCGCGCGCACGCGCACGCACCAGAGCACGGTCTCGGTGGTCGTGAGCCGCCTCGTCGCGCGCCGCCTCGTCCGCCGGACGCAGTCCGAGACCGACGGGCGCCGCGTCGAGCTCTCGCTCTCGCCCAAGGGCCGCTCGCTGCTCTCGCGCGCGCCGCTCGCCGCCCAGGACGCACTCATCGGGGGCATCGAGCGGCTTCCGCGCGCGCAGCGCAAGAATCTGGCCGCCGCGCTCCGCGCGCTCGTCAGGGCGATGAAGCTCCAAGACGAGGCCCCGGCGATGTTTTTCGAGGAGAATGATGGAAAGACGTGAATTGCCCCTGCGACCGCACCATGCGGACCGCCGGGTCGTGGTGATCGCCGCACTCTCGATCGCGGTCGGGATCTTGGGCGGCTTCGTAGCGCAAGGACTGACGCGGCTCATCGGGCTCGTCACCAACATCAGCTTCTACGGCAGGCTGTCGTCGGCCTTCGTCTCGCCCGCCGATCACCGGCTCGGTCCGTGGGTCGTGCTCGTCCCCGTCCTGGGCGGCGTCATCGTCGGGATCATGGCCCGCTTCGGCTCGAAGGCCATCCGCGGCCACGGCATCCCCGAGGCGATGGAGCAGGTCCTCACCAACCGGAGCCGCATCCCCGCGAGGCTCACCATCCTCAAGCCGCTCTCGGCGGCCATCTCCATCGGCACGGGCGGCCCGTTCGGCGCCGAGGGTCCGATCATCGCCACGGGCGGCGCGCTCGGCTCGCTCGTCGGCCAGTGGATGGAGGTCAGCGCGATGGAGCGCAAGACGCTCCTCGCGGCCGGCGCCGCCGCCGGCATGGCGGCGACCTTCGGCAGCCCGGTGTCGGCGGTGCTCCTCGCCGTCGAGCTGTTGCTCTTCGAGTACCGGCCCCGCTCGCTCATCCCGGTCGCCATGGCCGCCGCAGCGGCCGCCGCGGTGCGCATCACCTTCCTCGGGATGGCGCCCATCTTTCCGATGCCGGGGCTCTCCCAGCCGAGCGGCGGCGCGCTCGCGACGTACGTCGTGCTGGGCGCCGTCGTGGGGCTCGCGTCGGTGGCCGTCACGCGCGCCGTGTACGCCGTCGAGGATCAGTTCGAGAAGCTGCCGATCCACTGGATGTGGTGGCCCGCGGTCGGCGGCGTCGCCGTCGGCGCGATCGGCCTGATCGCCCCCCACACGATGGGCGTCGGCTACGACAACATCGAGAACATCGTCTCCGGCCGGATGGCGACGACCGGGCTCATCGTCCTGTGCGGCCTCAAGCTCATCTCGTGGATGATCTCCCTGGGCAGCGGGACGTCCGGCGGGACGCTCGCCCCGCTGTTCACCATCGGCGGCGGCCTCGGCGCCGGGCTCGGCGCGCTCGTGATCTGGATCGCTCCACGGCTCGGAGTCGACGTTCGCATCGCGGCGCTGGTCGGCATGGCGGCGATGTTCGCGTGGGCGTCACGCGCGCTGCTCACGTCGGTCGTCTTCGCGTTCGAGACGACGCGCCAGCCCATCGGCCTGTTGCCGCTGCTCGGAGGCTGCTGCTCGGCGTTTCTGGTGTCGTGGCTGTCGATGCCGACCACGATCATGACGGAGAAGATCGTGCGGCGCGGCGTGCGCGTGCTGGGCGAGTACTCGGCCGACTTCCTCGAGCAGGTCGCCGTGCGCGCCTCGTCCCTGCGGCCCGTCGTCACGCTCCGCGCCAGCGATACGGTCGAGGGGATCCGCGGGTGGCTCGCGGGCGGCGGCAGCCACCACCAGGGCTTCCCCGTCCTCGACGCGCAGGACCAGCTCGTCGGCGTCGTCACCCGCCGCGATCTGTTCGACGCCGGCACCACCGCCGCGACCGTGGGCGAGCTCGTTCGCCGGGCGCCCATCGTCATCCACGACGACAGCTCGCTCCGCGAAGCCGCGGAGCGCATGGCGCACGCGCGCATCGGCCGGCTCCCCGTCGTGTCGCGGGCGGAGCCGCTCAAGGTCATCGGTATCGTCACGCGCAGCGATCTGGTCGAGGCCAACAACGGCCTCATGGACCAGCACCGCAGGGAAGCGCCCACGCGCCCGCGGTTCTCGTCCCTCTTTTCGACCACGCGCTGAGCCGTCGGGAACGGTCGCGCCGCGCCGTCCGTGAGGGGGGCCCGTTGGACTCCGCTTGACGATCCACGCGGCAAAAAGTAAGTGTGCAGGCCCCGTTCGCGGGGAAGCCATTCCGGCTTAGCTCAGTTGGTAGAGCAGGCGGCTGTTAACCGCCGGGTCGCTGGTTCGAGTCCAGCAGCCGGAGCTGATAGGTCACGGTAGTAAGAGAAAGCGCAGCCACTCAGACGGGCCCGCTTTCGCCTACGGTTCTGGTGTTCGTTCACAAGGTTCGCTCGCGCTGGGTGGCCATCGATTCTCTACCGCTCCGCCGCGGTGACCTTCGGCACGATCACCGCTCGGTCGTCGTACAGCTCGACGCGCTCGACGAGGTGCATCGCATACGCGCGACCGACGTCGTGGTCGCCCGTGATGAGAGCGCGCCAGGTAGCCGCAAGCACATCCACGTCGTGCACGTTGTGTTCGACGAACTTGCGAAGCTGGTCGACGCGCGCCGCAGCGCACACGGCGTCGGCGATGCGCGCGAGCACGGCATCGTCCAGGACCTCCGTCGCGATGCGCACGCCGTTGCACACCTCCTTGCCCGCGCGGCAGTACGTACGGCAGCTGTAGTGGCAGTATCGGTAGCGGTTCCCGTCGATCGTCTTGCCCGACGTTTCGAGCTGACAGCTCGCGCCGCAACGCCCCAGACCACGAGCCCTGCGAGCACGCGCCGCGTTGCGACGGCACGGCCCGCCGCGGCCCTAGATCGCGGTCGCGGCGGATGCGCTGTGCAAGGTCGTAGACGTTCTCGTCGACGATGACTGTCACCGAGATCGCGAGCCACCCCTCCGGACACGCCGATCCGCGCATGCTTTCGCTTTCTTCGTCGTGCTTCCATCAGGCCCCCTCGGCGGGCTCGAACGACCCGCGCAGAGGCAAAGCGAAGCGCGTCGTAAAGGGGGACGGGTAGCTCTCGCGCCCGCCGCGCGACCCGACTATGGTGCGGCCCGATGCGGGCCAAGAGCATCGCCCCCGAAGACGCGGAGCACGGCGCCCTCGTGGCTGACGTGGTCGCGCTGATCGAGGCAGCGCGTGCCGCCGCGGCTCGCTCCGTGAACACGGTGATGACGACGACGTACTGGCGCGTCGGCCAGGCGATCGTCGAGCGAGAGCAGGGCGGCGCGCGGCGCGCCGAGTACGGCGGGGCCCTTCTCGGACGCCTTGCGAGCACGCTTACCGCGCGCTACGGACGCGGGTTCTCGAAGCGGAACCTCGAACAGATGCGAGCGTTCTACCTGGCGTGGGGGAATCCGCAGACGCAGTCTGCGCTTTCTTCGCGGGCGCGAAAAACGCAGACACCGTCTGCGCTTTCGGCTGCCCCGTCGTTCCCGCTTCCGTGGTCGCACTACGTGCGGCTGCTTTCCGTGAAGAGCGCTCCGGCGCGTGCGTTCTACGAAGCCGAGGCGCTGCGAGGCGGCTGGACGATCCGGCAGCTCGTGCGGCAGATCGAAAGCCAATTCTACGCACGCACGGCGGTGTCAAAGAACAAGGCGGCGATGCTCACGAAGGGGCAGAAGCCACTGCGGGACGACGCCGTGGCGCCCGAGGAGGAGCTCAAGGATCCGTTCGTCCTCGAGTTCCTCGGCCTGAAGGACGAGTACTCGGAGTCCGACATCGAAGAGGCTCTGATCCGCCACCTCGAGCACTTCCTCTTGGAGCTCGGTGGCGATTTCGCGTTCGTCGGACGCCAGCGTCGGTTGCGGGTCGGCGACACCTGGTACCGGATCGATCTCCTCTTCTTCCACCGCGCGCTGCGGTGCCTCGTCGTGATCGATCTGAAGATCGGTGCGTTCACACACGCGGACGCCGGGCAGATGCATCTGTACCTGAACTACGCTCGCGAGCACTGGACGCGCCCCGGCGAGAATCCGCCCGTAGGACTGATCCTTTGTGCCGAGCGGGACGAGGCGATCGCGCGGTACGCGCTCGAAGGGCTCCCGAACAAGATCCTCGCCGCGGAGTATCGAACCAAGCTGCCGAACGAGAAAATGCTCATGGCAGAGCTCGAGAAGACGCGCCGCTTGCTGACAGCCCGCGCGAAGCGAATCGGGCAAGGAGAGCGCACGTGAGCGAGTACCAATGCTACGAGTTCGTCGCGCTCGACCGCCCGCTCACGTCGAAGCAGATGGCCGCGCTCCGCGCGATCTCGACGCGCGCCGAGATCACGCCGACACGCTTCTGGAACGAGTACCAGTGGGGCGATTTGAAGGCCGACCCGGCGACGCTCGTCGAGCGGTACTTCGACGCGCACATGTATTTCGCGAATTGGGGAACGCACCGGCTGATGCTGCGCGTCCCCGCGAAGCGCATCGACCCGAAGGCGCTGCGTGCGTACTTCGCCGGCGACGCCGCGCGCGCGAAGGTCGCAGGCGAGCACGTCATCCTCGATCTCCACAGCGAGGACGAGCAGCCGGAGTCCTACGAGGCGAGCCAGGGATCGCTGGGCGCGCTCGTTCCCCTGCGCGCGGAGCTGATGCGCGGCGATCTACGCGTCGCATATCTTGCGTGGCTGCTCGCCGTCCAAGCGGCAGATGTCCCCGAGACCGCGGAGGAGCCTCCGATACCGGCGGGCCTCTCCGACCTCACAGCCGCGCAGGCCGCGATGGTCGAGTTCCTTCGTATCGACGAAGATCTGATCTTGGCCGCAGCCGAGGGAAACGCCAGGGAGGCAGACGACCGCACGGCCCTGCGCGAATGGGTTCTTGCGCTCCCTCCTCGCGCGAAGGACGTGTGGCTGAAGAGGGCGGTCGGCGATCCCGATCTCGCGCTCGGCGGCGAATTGTTGCGCGCGTTCCGAGCCGACGCGAAGCCTACGCGCCTCGTTCGCCGCCGCACTGTCGCGGAGCTTCTCGCAAACGTCGAGGCACATCGCGAACGGCGCGAACGTGCCGAGGTGAAGCGCGCCGCGAAAGCGAATAGGGCCGCGGACGCTGCGCGAAGCAAGCGGCTCGACGGCCTAGCGAAGCGCGTGGACGCGGCGTGGAAGGAGCTCGAGGCGCTCGTCGAGAGGAGCGCCTACGACGACGCGATCAAGCTCGCGATCGATCTGCGCGATCTGGCGAAGCGCGACGGATCGGCAGCGCCATTCGCGACGGCGTTCGAGGAGCTGCGCAAGCGCCAGCTTCCTCGCCGCGGCTTCTTCGATCGATGGAAGCGAGAGAACGGGCCGCGCCGATGGTGACCGTTGGCGACTTCCGGCAGGATTCGATGTTTCTGAGCGCCGAGGCGCGGAGTGGATCGAGGCGCACCGCATGTGGCTACGAGGAAGGTGGTGACGTGAGATGACGAGGGCACACCGAGGTCGAGACCCGTACACACGCACCCTCGTGCGTCTCCCGGAGCGGGACCTGGCGGAGTCGATCCTCCACGTCGCCGCTCCGCTACTCGACGCGCTCGGTCCGACGCGGCCCGTGGACGAGACTCGCCGCGCAATCTCCCGAGCGATCGACGTCTGGAATGCGCACGTCACTGCGTCCAAGTTCTGGGGCAATCCAAGGCCCAAACCGCTGGCCGACCTGCGGAGGGCGATGAGTGCCGATCCCGGAATCTTCGCTCTGCTCGCGGAGCGCTGGCGCACGGACTTCGCCTTCGATCCGCGCCTCGTGGGCGCGTGGTCGTACGGGCCAGTCGACGGCGGCGAGCATCGGCTGGTCTGCGAGACGACGCTGCCCGACGGCGTCGAGGCGGAGGTCCCACCTCCCGCGGACAAGCGGGTCGCGATCGGCGGCGCGTTCCTCGACGAGGTGCGGATTCGCCAGGGTGCAAATTCGTACCTGAGCTTCCCATTCGAGCACCATCGCGGCGTCGCGGGCGGGGACGGCGTCGCAACGATCCACGCCAAGATGCCGTGCGTCGTACAGCTCTTCGCGGAGGGTCGGCTTCCAAGGATCGGCGGACCGCCGGTCGACGTCTCGGTCGGCGTCAGGAAGCTGGGCCCGATGGTTCTCAACGAGGTGCACTGCGCCGGCGAGCTCGGGCGAAACGACGTCGCCGTGCTGGTGTTCAGACCGGCCAACGCCGGCCGCAGCGGGTAGCGCCGGGTGGGCGCCTCTTCTTTGCGGATCCCACGCGATTGGCTGCGATTCTCTGGCGACTCTCGGTTGAACATCTTGAGGCTCTTTGTTCGGCGCTCGCCGGCCGGTAACGAACGGGGCGCCATCACCCCCTTGTGAGACCGGGTCGGGGTGGCTAGCCGTCGACGAGTAGGTGCCGAGCCGCAGGTGCACGTCTCCATCGGTCTGTGTTTGCCGGTGCTGGCACAACGGAACGAGCTCACGAGGTTTCAGCCCGATCCGCGATTCTGTCGATTCTCCAAGTTCGCCGCTTTTCTTGGTTCGCGCAGCGGGGTGCATGGGGAGCTGATCATCGACGCTGTTTTCCGCGGCGACGTTACGAGGGCGTGGGCCGGGCATCGCCGTTGACGCCCGCGCCACCATCGTTGGCGCGCGGGCGTTGATCCCGCATGTTTCCCCGAGCGCGGGAGCGGCCGACTTGTTGCACTCCGACGTCGGCGTGAACCATCGGTCGCTCGCCTTCGCCCTCGCCCTCGGCGCGCTCGCAGCGTGCGACGCATCGAGCCACGAGACCGTCGCGTGTGCCGAATCGCTGTCGGCGTACTGTGATGCCGCGCCGTGCGTGCTCCAGATCGATCGGAACGACGTCGGCGGCTCGTTCTGCGCGTCGCAGCCGGCGCCGTTCGTCACGTTTGGGCTCTGGGACTGCGACGACGGCGGCGCCACCGTGGTCCAGAGCTCGCTCGGCACGTTCCAATACGGCGCCGACGGTTCGCTCGAAGCGGTGACGCACATGCAACTTGGCGCCGAGCCGCTCTTCTCCTGCATCGCCGGTCCAGCGAGGTTCGAACCGCCCGCGACGTGCCTGTCCTGGTTCGTCGGGTACGAGTGCGTCCGAGTCGACGGCGGAACGGATTGACGCCCGAACTGACGTTGGCAGTCGATGCGAGCAGAGCGCCGGTGTCGATCGCCTGTCCGTAGGCGCGCGCGTGGGCCTGTCGCCTACTTGGGGGCCATCATGATCGTGCCGTGGCCGTAGTCCTGGATCGGATCGCCGACACCGAAGGCGTTGCTCCAATACACGCACCCGTCGTCGACCGTGATGGTGTACGGCGCGTCTTGGTGGTCGGCGAGGATCGTCACCGGCCCGCCCGTCACGGGCACCTTGCCGATCGTGCCCTTGTCGTCCTCGGCGCCGTCGGTGAAGTAGACGAACGCGCGGTCGGTCGCGAGACTCGCCCAGCACTTGAAGCATTGCCCGAGCGCGATCGTCGCAAGCGCGGTCGGCGCGCCTCCCGTGACGGGGACGCGGTAGATCGTCATCTCGTGTGCGCCGTCGATCGTGAGGTCGGTCCAGTAGACGTTCACGCCGTCGGTAGCGACCGCCATCGATTGCCCTGCAGGCGGCGTGGCGAGCGTCGTCACCGTGGCGTTCGCGATCGAGTATCGGTAGAGCTTCGCTGACTCGAAGCTCACCCAGAAGACGTCGGTGGCGGTCGCGGCGAGCGCATCGGCTCCCTGCTCGCCGACGTCGGCGACGACTGCGCCATTCGTGGAACCATCAGCGCGCCGCACGAGCGTCTCGAAGTCCGTCGTCCAGTAGGCGACATCGCCCGCGACGGCGATCGCCCACTTGAATCCGTTCGAGGCGGCCAGCTCGTGCACGGCGCCGCCGGTGCTCGGCACGGTCGCGATCGTCGTCGCGTCGCCCCAGTAGACGAGCCCGTCCTGAACGTCGAGCCCTGACGCGTACTCTCCTTGCGCGAGCACGACGTGCGCGTCACCAGACTTCGCGATGCGGTCGATGGTCCAACCACCGGAGTCCACCCAGTAGACGTTGCCATCGTCCTGCGCGATCGCGCGAACGTCGGTCGTCCCAGGGAAGAGCACGGTGGGCTCGGTCACGCGGCATCGCGCGCCGGGGTCCGCCGGCGCGTTCAGCGTCGTGCGCGCTCCGCAACCGGCTACGACGCACGCCAAGAGAAGCGAGCACGGGCCGACGCGACGCATCGGAGAATCAAGTCGGCTCGACGACTTCGATCGTCGTTCCGCCCACGCGGAGAGCTTCGACGACCTCGTCCACCGAAGCGCCGCTCATCAACATCAAGCCAAGAAAATACCGCCCCACGACACGAAGGATAGCTTTCGAGACCCCTGCCGCAAGAGTGGGCCAGTCGCTACTCAGGGCCGCGTCACTTGGCCAGCCGGCGCACGGAGCCAGTACCCGGCGCGTTGGGTGGTGACGAGGTCGTCCAGTAGACGCTCGTGTCGTCAACCGCAATTCCAAACGGGTCGTACTCGTTCGCGGCGAGCGTCACCGGGGCGCCTCCCGCGAGCGACAGCTTCATCACTCGGCCCACGCCGCCGGCATCGAGGTCTTCGGTCCAGTACAGCGCGGTGCCGTCGATTGCCAGGTCGAACGGGATCAGCCCCTGCCCCGACCACAGCGTTCTCGGATTTGCTCCGGAGTGCGAAGCAGCCGCGATGGTCGCGCTGTCGCGTTGCTGGCTCCATTCCACCCAGTACACGTTCTCCGCATCGAGCACGATGGACGTTGGAATGTGGCTCGTCGTGGCGATTGTCTCCATGGTGCCGCCCCCGAGCGGGACGCGCCCGACGACGCCTTGCGCCTGCACCTGAACCTCCGCGGTCCAGTACACGAAGGAGTCGTCGATCGCGAGGTAGCCCGGGCTCCACGCGAAACCACCATCGGCCAGCACGACGGGCAGCCCGCCGTCCTGGGGAAGCGCGCGAACAGTGCCATTGTTGAACCCCGGCGCGACACCGCTCTCGACCCAGTAGACGTTGTGCGCATCGAGCGCGACTGCGGTGGGGAAAGCTGCGGGTGTTTGGAGAGTGGACGGCGAACCGCCGTCGGTCCCAAGAATCAGTCGTCGCAGAGCCCCGTCGGCATAGTCGGCTTGGGGAGTGCCAATGCGAGTCCAGCAAAGATCGTCCCCGAGAACAGCCACCCCCCAAGCGCTTGGCTCGTCCGCCGCGAGGACTACGGCGTCGCCACCCGCTTTTGGCAGACGCAGCACGCGCGCACTTTGCTGCAAGCTCGAGGGATCCCCGTCCGTGACGTAGACGTAGCTCCCGGCCAGCGCCAGCTTCATCGGGCCATTCAACGTGGTCGTGAGGCTCACGGGTGAGCACATCCCGCCGACGCACGCTCCGCCAAGGCAATCGTGGCCGCACGCCCCGCAGTTGAGGGGATCGCTCGCGCTGCCGCAATCCGCAGCGGCTTCGCCGATCGAGCCCATCGCGTCGGGAGTGGCGTCACCAGGCTCGCCAGACCCTGGAAGCACGCGACCGCCGCAAGTGAAGCAGAGAGCCCCGAAGAGCCAAACCCATCGCATGGCCTTGCGTGTAGGCTAGCAAGATCGGCGGGGGCGTCGATCGCAGGGGCTGGACGTCCGTTGCAGTGATCGCGTCTCCATGGGTCTTTGTATGCCAGTGCTGGCACAACGCGCGCACCTCGGGGGTTCTTGCCCGCTCCACGACTTCGTCGACTATCAAGAGTGGCCGCTTTTCTTGGTTCGTCCGGCGGGGTGCATGGGGAGCCCATCAGGCCCGCTTCGCGGGCCGACGTCTCAGCCCGAGCCTCAAGCTCGCGGAGCGACCCACCCTCCGAGCTGCCGTTCCAGCTCCATCGCGACCGCCATCGTCACGTGGTCGTTTCCGTGCGCGCCCACGACCTGGACGCCCAGCGGCAGCCCTCGCGCGTCGAGGCCGAGCGGCACCTGCGTGACCGGCACCTCGAGGACGTTGAAGATGCACGTGTACATGAACTTCATCGGGGCAAGCAGCGGCTCGTGGTGGCGCGGCGCGACGGTGGGGTACGGCGGGTAGAGCATCACGCCGTCGCCGATGCGCTCGGCGAGCTCGCTCCGGAGCGCGCGGCCCATGGCGACGAAGCGCCCCGTCTGAGCGGGCGCGAGCTTGGTCACTCCCTCGATCGCCGCGAGCACGAGCGCGGGGAGCGTGTGGTTGGACCGCCCGATCATCCACTTGGCGAGCTCGCGCGAGAGCGACAACGGCGCGCCGTCGGCGAGGCGGTCCCTGAACGACACCTCTTCCGCCGTACCGAGCATCGCCGACCAGATCTCGAGCGAGCGGCGCAGGCCCTCGATCTCGACCTTCTCCACGCGCGCGCCGCGCCGCGCGAGCGCATCGGCCGCCCGCGCCTGCGCGGCGAGCAGATCGCGGCTCACCTTCAGCCGGCCGTTGCCCTCGACGACGAGCACGCGCATCCCCTCGACCGAGACGTCCTCGACGCTCTTCTTGGGCCACGCCTTGCAGCGACTGTCCACGCCGTCCGGCCCCTCGAGGATGTCGAGCAGCAGCGGCAAATCCTCGGCGCGGCGCGCGAGCGGGCCGGTCGTCACGTAGAGGAGCGCATCTCCCGTCGTGTTCGGGAACTGCCCTGAGCTCGGCACGCGCCCGCCGGTCGGCTTGTGGCCGAAGACGCCGTTGAAGAACGCGGGCATGCGGATCGAGCCACCGACGTCCGAGCCGAGCCCGAACGGCGAGGCGCCGGCGCCGACGATCGCCCCCTCGCCTCCCGAGCTGCCGCCGCAGGTGCGCCCCTCGTCGTGAGCGTTGTTGGTGCGGCCGTAGACCTTGTTGCTGCTCTCCACCCACATGCACAGCTCGGAGACGTTCGTCACGCCGAGCGGGATGGCGCCGGCGGCCCGCAGCCGCGCGACGGTGGTCGCGTCGGCGGACGCGCGAACGTGGCGGCGCGCCACGAGGCCGCCGCTGTTCGGCATCCCGGTGAGCGCGAAGGCCTCCTTGATGGTGCACGGCACGCCATGGAGCGGCGGGAGGGCACCCTTCGGCGTCGTGCGGGTCTTCTCGTCGGCGCGCCGCGCCTCCTCGCGTGCGGCCTCGAAGCGCTCGGCCACGACGGCGTTGAGGCGCGGGTTGACGGCTCGGACACGCGCTACGTGGGCCTCGACGGCTTCGGCCGAGGTGATCTCGCCGTCGCGAATGCGCTGCGCGAGGCGCGTGGCGGATTGGAGCACCAGTGGGGACATGGCCGTCTTCTCTAGCGCGTCTTGCGCGCCGCGGCGCCCGTCGCCTGCCGAGCCCTAACTCTCGATTCCACGTCGCGACAGTCGCACCTGTTGCACACCAGCCCATGGAGAACGGCATCTCTCGCGTTTCATGCCTAGCAATCTCGCGCCCTTGGGCGTGGCACGCGAGATGCTTTAACCTATCGCATCAAGTCCTACATCGTAGGTCATTCCCCTCGCCTCCTGCGAGATCGTGGCTCGAACCCTCGTGGAAGCACGTGACGAGATTCGAACCGCACACGCGATCAGAAAGCAGGTGTCGTCATGGTCGGTGTCATTCGGACACGTCATGTCCTCATGCATCCCATTTTGATTTCGCGCGAGTTCGGCGTGCGCTGCTTCGCGCGATGTGTCTG
>DATIQP010000268.1:0-9754 GCA_035470765.1 Polyangiaceae bacterium
CAAGGACATCGCCCAGGAGGCGTGGCTGCGCCTGCTCGAGCAGCAGCGCGCGGGCAAGCTGCGCGAGCTGAAGCTCCCGGCGCTCGCGGTGACGCAGGCGACGTTCCTCGCGCTCGACGCCGCGCGCCGCGACAACAAGACGCTCGCCCTCGAGGAGGGCTTCGACGCCGCTGACCCGCGCCCCCTCTCGGAGCAGCGCCTCATCGGCGAGCAGCAGCTCGCGCGCGCCGAGCAGGTGCTCTCGAAATGCTCGCCCTCCGCGCGCAGGGTCTTCACCCTCGTCTACGGCGGCGGAGGCCTGAGCCACGCCGACGTGGCCGCGAAGGTCGGCCTGTCGGTGCAGCGCGTGAGGCAGATCGTGTGCGAGGTGCGCAAGGAGCTTCGCCAAGCCATGGAGGACGGCGATGAGTGATCAACGTTTCACTCCGAACTCTCGCTTCGCTCGAGCGTGCGGCAGTGAGTTGCATCTTTCGCCCTCGGAGCTGGAGGCCTTCGTCGTCGGTGTCCTCGATCCTGCGGCCACGTCGCGGCTCGAGGCGCACGTTGCCGCGTGTGCCGAGTGCCAGGCCCGGCTCGAGCAAGAGGCTCGCCTCGAGCTCGCCTTCGCCGCCGTCGCGACCCGCACGGAGGCGAAGCGCGCCCGCGAAGAGGAGCGACCGCGTCGAGCGCTCCCGGCCGCGGCGTTCGGTGTCCTGGCGATGGCCGCGACGCTCGCTCTCTGGGTCACCGCGCGCGGCGTCGACGACGTCCACGCGCCGTCGCCGACCGCCGACGATCCCGCGGCCGCCGCCGCTCCGCCCACGGTCTCGGCCGACGCGTCGGCCTTCACCGCGAGCCTCGACACGCAGGCGGACGGATCTCGCCTGGGCGTCCGCGACTGACCGGCAACATTGCCGATCGGGCGGCAATATTGCCGGCCGCTGGATCCGGGGCGTTTTCGCTAGCCATCGAGAGAGCTGGAGGCATAGATCTCTGCGGCAGTGAGCCGCGATCAGATCACCGTCGGCAGCGCGCCCAACGCCGACGTCGTCCTGCAGGGGCCCGGCGTCGCGCCGATGCACGCCCGCATCGTCAAGCAGCAGGGCCAGCTCTTCTTCGTCGACCTTGGGCAGGGGCCGAGCTTCGCCAACGGAGCGCCCGTCGCGCCGCAGCAGCCGGTGCCGTTCGACTTCCGAACGATCTTCGCCGTCGGCCAGATCAACGTCCCGCTCGCCCACCCTGCGATCGTCTCCATGCTCGTCTCGCAGGGGCAGCTGCCGAACGTCCCGCGCGGGCAGCTCGTCGTCGGCCGTGATCCAGTGCGCGCGTCGCTCGTGCTCTCGCACGGCGCGGTGAGCTCGCAGCACGCGACCGTCATGCTCGATCGCATGATGGTTCAGGACCACGGCTCGACGAGCGGCACCTACGTCGGCGGCCAGAAGATCCCGCCCAATCAACCCGTCCCCATCGATCCGAACGGCGTCATCGCGTTCGGGCCGGTGCCGGTCCCCGTCGCGCTCCTCGCCCAGCTCGCGCAGCAGGGCACGATCGCGACCCCCGCGCCGGCCGCGCCGCCCACCGCGGGCATGGCGCAACCGCCGGCGGCGACGCCGGCTCCGGCTCCCGTGGCCGCGGGGCAGGCGCCCGCCGATGCCGCGGCGGCGCCGCGCAAGCACCGCACGGTGATCGGCGAGCTCAACCTCGGCCAGCTTCAGAGCAGCGTCATCACCATCGGCCGCACGCCCGACAACCAGATCGTCGTGCCGCACCCGCAGGTGAGCTCGCGCCACGCGCAGATCATCCGTCAGGGCGAGCAGCTCTTCCTGGAGGATCTGCGCAGCGCCAACGGCACGTTCGTGCGCGGCCAGCGCGTCGCGCCCGGCCAGCGCGTGCCCGTCCAGAACGGCGAGAAGGTCCAGATCGGGCCGATGCCGCTGCTGATCCAGATCGCGGGGCAGCAGGTCAACGTCGTCGTCGAGGACGCGGCGAGCTGGGCGGGCAAGCCGCTCTACGAGATCGAGGCGTGGGACCTGTTTCTCGAGGTGCAGGACCGGGATCGCAAGGGCCAGATGAAGACCTTGCTCGACCACGTGTCGTTCAAGGCGCTCCCGGGCGACATGATCGCCCTGATGGGGCCGAGCGGCGCCGGCAAGACGACGCTGCTCATGACGCTCAACGGCTACCTGCCGCCGAGCGCCGGGCAGGTGCGCATCAACGGCGAGGACCTCTACGCGATCTACGACGCGATGCGCGGGTCGATCGGCTACGTCCCGCAGGACGACATCGTGCACCCGGAGCTCACCGTCTTCGAGGCGGTGAAGTATTCGGCGCAGTTCCGCCTCCCGCCCGACTACTCCGAGGAGGAGATCGACCGCCGCGTCGAGGACACGCTCAAGTCGCTCGGCCTCGAGAGCGTCAAGAACCTGCAGATCGGCAAGCCCGAGAAGAAGGTGCTCTCGGGCGGGCAGCGCAAGCGCGTCAACATCGCGCTCGAGCTCGTCACCGATCCGGTGGTCATCTTCCTCGACGAGCCGACGAGCGGCCTGGCCGCCGACGACACGACCGCGCTGGTGAACCTGCTGCACGATCTCACCAAGAAGACCGGCAAGACGATCATCATGACGATCCACCAGCCGGCGAAGGACGAGTTCGAGAAGTTCAACCTGTGCTTCATCATGGGCTACGGCGGCATCCCGACGTTCTTCGGACCCGCGGGCGAGGCGGCCTATCGCTTCTTCGGCCAGATCATCGAGCGGCCGAACAGCCCCTACCGCGCCCAGTACAGCGGGCACGTCCAGCGGGTCGACAACCCGCGCGACATGTTCGACATGCTCAACGTGCGCGAGCGCGCCGTGCAGGCCGACCTGCAGCGGCGCGACCCGAGCATCGACCGCAACACCTCGCGCCTCGAGGCCGCGCGGCAGTGGCGCGGTGAGTTCTTCCAGAACGCGAACCCGGTCTTTCAGCAGATGTTCTCCGGCCGGCGGGCCGTGGGCACCGATCCGGCCACGCGCGGCACGCCGCACCGCGCGAGCACGCCGAGGCTCCGGCAGCTGGCGCTCCTCATGTCGCGCTACTGGAAGGTGAAGATCCGCGACCGCGCGGGCGCGGCGATCATGTTCCTGCAGGCGCCCATCATCGGCATCATGCTCGCGTTCGTCTTCGGCGGGCAAAAGTCGGCGATCCCGTTCTGGTGCCTCGGCGCGCTGCAGGAGCTCGCCAAGAAGAACTCGACCTCGACGAGCGGCACGACCAACCTGCTCAACGAGATGCACGTCACCAACGACCACACCGCGGCGATGTTCTTCGTCGTCGTCTCGTGCGTCTGGTTCGGGACGAGCAACGCCGCCCGCGAGATCGTCACCGAGCGCGCCATCTACCTGCGCGAGCGCATGGTCAATCTCTCGCTCTTCAACTACGTGATGAGCAAATACGTGATCCTCAGCCTGGTGTGCATCGTGCAGTGCACGATGCTGCTCGGGATCGTCTTCTTCGCGCTCGGCTTCAACGGCGGCTTGCCCGCGTTCTTGCTCGAGCTCGTCTCGATGGTCGCCGTCGCCATGAACGCGACCGCGCTGGGCCTGCTCGTCTCGACGCTCGTCGCCTCCGCCGAGGCTGCGATGGCGCTCACCCCGATCGCCCTCATCCCGCAGGTCGTGCTCGGCGGGCTGATGGTGCCCATGACCACCAACCCGCTGCTCAAGCCGCTGATGATGATCATGCCGGCGCGATGGGGCTTCGAGGGCGCCATCGCGCAGGAGCGCTTCGCCATCCGCAACGACCCCGCGTGGCTCATCGACCTGCACCAGCCCGGCGTCGCGAGCGCGGCCGACTTCATCCGCGACGGGCACTTCCAGTGCGCAGTCGCGCAGGTCCAGGCGGACAACATCGCCGGCGCGTGGGGCTTTTCGATGTGGAACTACACCGGCCTCCCGTGGGCGGTGCTCTACGGGATGACGTTGCTCATGCTCGTCGCGCTGCTCGTCCTGCTCAAGGGGCGCGATCCGGTGTGACTCGCGTGCGCGCGCACTTCATCCTCTACGTCCGGGACCAGGCCGCGAGCGCCGCGTTCTACCGCGCCGTGCTCGCCATGGAGCCAGCGCTCGACGTCCCGGGCATGACCGAGCTCCACATCGGAGACGCCGTCCTCGGGCTCATGCCGGAGGCCGGGATCAAGCGCCTCCTGGGGGACGCGCTGCCGGATCCGAGCGGCGCTCGCGGGACGCCTCGCTCGGAGCTCTACCTCGTCGTGGACGACCCGCAGGCGCACCACGCGCGAGCTCTCGCACACGGCGCGCGAGAGCTCAGCCCGCTCTCGGCCCGCGACTGGGGCCACGAGGTCGCCTACAGCCTCGACCCGGACGGCCACGTCCTCGCCTTTGCGCGCGAGGGGTGAGTCAGGGCGCCTTGTAGACGAACCAGAAGGCGCCGAGGCACATCTCGTCCATCGTCGTCTCGCCGAGCGTGACCGGCTGCGTTTGCTTCTGGCCAGCCTCGGCGAGCGCTGCAGCGAGGAAGGGGTTGGCGAGCGTGTTGTCGTAGGTGCAGCGGAAGGTGATCTTGTCGCCAGGCATCATCGACGGCAGCGAGTCCATGGGCGTGTCGTACTGGTAGCCGCGCTGCCAGTCGAAGTTCCACGCTGGCTCCTGGAGCAGGCACTCGGTCGCCGGATCGGTGGCGGTCGGTGCCGCGCGTGTCATGTCGAGCTTGATGTCCTGGCCGACCAGGTGCATGTGGCCCGCCACCGTCAGGATCTTCAGCGGCGGCATCGGATTGCCGTTGATGGTCGACGGCAGCGTGAACTGCATCGTCTCGACGTGGTTGGCCGTGTCGGGGGGAATCAAGAACGCCGGACCGCTCGCGGGATCGTCCGGCCCGGGGAGCAGGCCGTTGCCGGTGCTGTCGACGGCCTTCGCGAAGTTGCCGATGAGCGTCGGCGCCACGATCCACTGCGGGGGCGTGGTGTCGAGCTTGTACTGGAACGTCGTCGTGTCCGGGTCCATCGTCGCATTGGCGTGCGGGTGGTAGTGGATCTGCATCACGAAGCGCGTGCCCGCCTGCACCTGCTGCGCGACGCCCGCCGGGTATTCGTAGGGGATGCCGCCCGGCGCCCACGCGGCGATGAGGCTCGTGCCGGAGCTGATGCCGACGCCGCCGAAGCAGTCGTACTGGTTGGGCACGCCGTCGGTGGGCGCCGGGATCTGCGCGGTGAGCGGCACCGAGAAGACGAGCGCGTGGTGCACGATGGTCTTGTTGCCGGGGATGATGTTCGTCCCCGTCAGGTACGTCGCCGAGGTGATCTTCGGATCGAGGACGAAGCAGCGGAAGTAGTCGCTCGTCTGCGTGAGCTGGAAAGGCGTGTCCGGCGCGAGCGACTGCGAGCCCGGCAGCGAGGTCGGCGGCGGCGTGGTGATCGGCGGCGGAGCGTCCTTGGGATCGCCCTCGTAGTCGCCGTCGTCGTGCCACGCCTTGATCGTGGCGAGGGCCGCGTCGGAGAGGCGCAGGTCGCCCTTCCACGGAAAGCGCGGCGCGCACTCGCTCGTGTTCTGCGCTCCCCAGGGAGGCATCACCCTGTTCTGCGTCTGCAGCACCATGTCGGCCGCGTGCGGTTTCGCGTCCGCGTACGTCATGAGCGAAAACGGCGCGATGCCGCCGGGCTGATGGCACATCTGGCAGCTCTTCTGCAGGATGGGCTCGACGTCCTTGTGGAAGGTCACCGCGCCGGCCGGTGCCGGAGGGCTCGAGCTCGAGAAGCACGCCGAGGCGGTGACGAGCGCACCGGCGATCGCAAAGGGGCGGATCCGCATGGCACGAAGCTTACGGCGTACGGATGAGCTGAGCCAGCCCTCGCGGAGAACTTTACTCAGGCGGCCTCGAGCTGCCGGAACAGGGCGCCGAGGTCGGGGCGCGAGCGGAGCGGCTCGACCAGCGACCCGGCGAGCGTCACGAGCTCGTGCTCGGCCTCGTCGATCTCCTGCGTGAGCTGCCCGACCAGCCCCTCGATCGCCTCCCGCTCGGCCTCGGTGTCGAGCTCGTGCATCGCGAGCGACTCGCGCAGCTTGGTGAGCTGGAACTCGAGGTCGCGCACTGACTGCTGGTGCGTCTCGACGGCTTGCTCGAGCGCGCGGTCCTGCTTGCGCGCCTCGATCCAGCCTTCGATGACGTCGGCCGCGTCGCGGTAGGCGTTCATCAGGTCCTCGTACGGCTCGGCGAAGCCGCTGCGGCCCTCCCAGTACGTGATCGACTTGTGCGTCTCCAGGAACTGCTTGCGAGCGAGCTCCTGGCGCTTGCGCGCGGTGGCGAGCTTCTCCTCGGACGCCCGCAGCTCTTCGCGCGCGCGCGACGCGTCCGCACCGAGCGCGTCCACGGCGTGGCCGAGCCGCAGCCGGCCCTCGCGGCCCTTCTTGCCGATCTCCTCGAGCTTGTTCTGCTCGGCCACGCTGCGCCCCCGGAGCTTCGCGACGCGCTCGGCGAGCTCGCCGATGCGATCGAGCTTCGTGCGCAGCTCGGGCGGGGCTGTCTTGCCGTAGACGCGCTCGAGCATCTCCTTGAAGACGTCCGCGCGCCGGATCCAGCGGTGCGTCCCGCGCTCCGACGACGGCAGCGCCATCGGCCGCGAGCTCGCGGGATCGACCTGCGGCTCGGGCGGGATCGGCGCGCCGATCTCGCGCGCGACGTCGATCAGATCCGCGGTCACCTTGTGCGCGTCGACGGGGCGCTGGTTCGCCTCCTTCGCGAGCAGCCTCTCGATCAGGTCCGCGAGCGACTCGGGGGTGCTCGGCTGGATGCTCCGGATCGGCAGCGGCGGGTCCTTGAGGTGACGCACGAAGAACGTGGCCACGTCGGGCGCGTCGTAGGGAAGCCGGCCCGTGAGCATCTCGAAGAAGATGACGCCGAGCGCGTAGAGATCCGACGGCGCGCCCGCCTCGGTCGTGGTGATGCGCTCGGGCGCCATGTACTGGGGCGTTCCGAAGAGCTCGCCCGTTCCGGTGAGGCGCGAGTCCTGCTTCGACAGGGCGATGCCGAAGTCCAGGAGCTTGACCAGGTCGCCGGGTGGGATCGTGTCAGGCGCGTCGCTGATGGCGGGCACCTCGTCGTCGGTCGCCATGTCGATGGAGCCGACGGCGCCGCCTCCGTTCCTCTTGCTCGAGCCGTTGGACCTCGGGTGGGAGGGCTCGCGGCGGCAGACGAAGATGTTCTCGGGCTTGAGGTCGCGGTGGATGACGCCGAGGTCGTGCGCGCGCGCGATGCCCCGGGCGATCTGGATCATCAGCCCCACGGCGCGCTTCACCGGGATCGCCCCCTTGGAGATGAGGTCCGCGAGGCTCGAGCCCTCGAGGAACTCCATCACCATGTAGGCGGTGCCGTCCGAGGTGTCCCCCTCCTCGAAGATCTCGATGATGTTGGGGTGCGCGATCTTCTTGGCGCTCTTGGCCTCGCGGCGGAACCGCTCGCGTACGATCGGATCGCGCGCGAGCAGCGGGTTCATCACCTTGATGGCGAAGGGTTGATCGACCACTTTGTGGCGGGCGCGATAGACCATCGCCATGCCGCCCTCGCCGATGATGTCCTCGAGCACGTAGCGCCCCGCGATCGCCGTGCCGAGGCGTGCGTCCTTGAGCGACTCGAGCGTCACTCCGTCGACGAAGCAGAACTGACGATCGTCGCCGTAGCGCTCGCCGCACTTGGGGCAAGACTTCAAGGCGCTGTCCACCTGTTCGACGACATGCGAAGGCGTACTTTAGCGTAGGCCGCGCGGGGGCCCAAGCCCGCCCGAGCTCAGGTTTTGACGGTGCGCTTCTCGAGCTTGCCGGCCCGAAGGATGTGCAGCTCGATCGTTTGATCGACCTTGTCCCGGAGGATCGAGGCAAGCTCCCACGGCGAGCCTATTTTCGTGCCGTCCAGTGACACGATGACGTCGCCGATGAGGAGGCCTGCCTCGTCCGCATGGCTCTTCGACTCGACCGCATGGACGAGAACGCCGATCTCCTGCCCGCCGAGGGCGCTCGCGACGTCGCTCGGCAGGCGCACCGGATGGACGCCCACCCCGAGGTAGCCCCTGCGGACGCGGCCGTGAGCGGACAGCTCGCCGACGACGCGCTGGACCGTGGCGTGCGGGAGAATGAGGTGGGCGTGGCGGACGAGGCCGCGGTTCGTGATGCCGAGCGCGCGCCCCTCGAGGTCGAGCAACACGCCACCGGAGTATCCGGGCGGCGTCTCGGCGTCCGTCTCGAGCCAGCGATCGATGCGCGCGCCGTGGCGCGTCTGGAACGCGTCGCCGAGGGTGCTCACGATGCCGAACGTCGCGCGGACGGTCCGCCCGGGACGCGCCGCCGCGACCACGAAGTGCCCGACGCGCAGCCCGTCGAGCCCGCGGAAGGTGACCGGCGCGAGAGCCCTTCCCTCCACGCGGAGCAGGGCCAGATCGGTGCTCTCGTCGCGGCCGACGAGCGTGGCGGCCGCGGTGCTGCCGTCGGCGAGGCCGAGCTCGATCGGCTCGTCGCGCTCGACGACGTGGCTCGCCGTGACGACGAGATCCGCGGACCAGACCGTGCCGGTGCCGCCGAAGCGGTGACCGGCGTCGATGCGGACGAGCGAAGCGCCGACCTTCTCGATCAGGTCGGCGACGGTGTCGGGGGAAAACGCTGTGCTCATGCTCGTCACGGTAACGACGCCCCCATGGCGCCGCATCGACCGAATGGCCAAAACTCGCCTAGCCATTCCTCCAGGGGCCGGCTTTGGGCGCGCGGCTCGCCTTGACGCGCGGTGACCTCGTCCGCAGCTTGCTGCGAAGTGGAAGCTCGCTCCGAAGACACCGACGTGCTCGTCGTCGCCGACGACCCCATCGTGCGCTCGGCGCTGCTCTCGCTGCTGTCGGGGCAATCGTTCGAGGTGCAGGGAGTCACCTCCGCGGCGCGGGGCGAGGCCCAGGCGGACGTCGTCGTGTGGGACCTCGGCTCGGACGCGCGAAACGCCGCAGATCGCCTCCCCGAGCTCGAAGACGAGGGCGCGCAGGTCATCGCGCTGTTGCCGCCCGGGGCGCCGGCCGCCGCGGCCTTCGCTGCGGGCGCGCGCGGGTTGTTGCTCCGCGAGGGCGCGAGCGCGCGTGTCCTGTCCGCCGCGGTGCACGCGGTGCAGGCAGGCCTGGTCGTGGTGGACCCGGCGCTCGCGTCGTCGGTGATGCCGATGCGCGACCGCACCCCGCTGGCCGAGGAGCTGACGGCCCGCGAGCAGCAGGTGCTCCAGCACCTGTCCGAGGGGCTGGCGAACAAGGAGATCGCGGCGAGGATGCACATCAGCGATCACACCGTGAAGTTCCACGTGAACGCCATCCTGGCGAAGCTCGGCGTGACGAGCCGGACGGAGGCGGTCGTGCAGGCTGCGAAGCGGGGGCTGGTGATCCTGTAGTTCTCTCGTCCCTCAGTGGGAGAGCTCCCTCATGACGCGCTCGAGGGCCTCGATGCTGGGAGGCTTCGAGACGTGCCGATCGAAGCCCGCGTCGCGCGCTCTCGCGACGTCCTCGGGGCTCGCGTATCCGGACAGCGCGACGAGGGATGCCTTCTTCAACTCGGGGTCGGCGCGCATCGCCCGCGCCACCGCGTAGCCGTCCATCTCCGGCAGGCCGATGTCGCAGAGGACGACGTCCGGCTTGAAGGCTCGCGCCTTCTCGATGCCTTCGCGACCCGTGCCCGCGACCGCCACGGTGTTCAGATCGAGCTCGAGCGCGTCGCGGAGACTCTCCGCCGCGTCCACGTTGTCCTCGATCACGAGCACG
>DATIQP010000269.1:0-10474 GCA_035470765.1 Polyangiaceae bacterium
TCGACGCCCGAGGACGATGCGCTCCCCCGAGGCGTCGAGGGCGGTCGCGCCGGAGCCGATGTGCACCGGGTTGCGGACGTTCTCCGGCTTCACGTGGCGCGCGCGCGCGGCCCGCAGGACCGCGGCGGCGAAGGGGTGCGAGGAGCCGGTGCACATCGCCGCGGCGAGCGCGAGCACCTCCGAGGGTTCTCGGTCGCCCACGGGCTCGATGGCGACGATCTCCGGCTCGCCGAGCAGCACGGTGCCCCTCGCGCAGACGACGGCGATCCCCGCCCGGCCGGCGCGGTCGAAGTGCGCTGCGTCTCGGTGCACGACGCCGTGGCGCAGCGAGCGCAGGTGGCCGCGCGCGTGGAGCAGCGCCACGCTCACGCTCACCACGGGGGCGCCGAACGAGGCGAGCGCGGCGGCGCCGCAGGCGAAGGACTCGAGGAGCGACGCGCCGTTGGCGAATGCGCCCGCCCCGGAGAGCAGCCCGAGCGGGACGAGCGCGCGCGTGTCGAAGAGCCGCGCGAGGCGGGCGAGCGGCGCAGCAAGCTCGATGCGGTGGCGGTCCGTCGCGAGCAGCTTCACGTAGGCGCGATCGGGCCCCGTCCACGACGCGACCACGCGCAGAGCGCCGGAGAGGACCCGCGCCCCGGCGATGACGGGAGCTCCCTCGCGCTTGTGCACCTCGTTGCCCGAGTCGAGCCACGGGCTCACCGTCGCCTCGCCGCCACTCACGACACCGTCGACGGGAACGAGCTCGCCCTCCGCCACTTCGACCTGCTCGCCGGCCCGCACCTCGCTCTCGGCGCGGGAGCCGCCGTCGCTCGCTCGCGCAGGCAGCTCGAGGGCAGCGAGGATCGACTCGCGCGCCGCGGTGACGGGCTCCACCGCGCGCAACATCGTGGCGCAGACCGCGACGAACGAGGCCGCGGTGACGCCGGCGAACGACGCGAGCGCGTGCGCGTCGGCCGCGCCCAGCGCCCTCGAGGCGATCGCGCAGCCTCCCGCGACCACGACCGCGACGGCGCCTGGCCACAGCGTCCGTACGAGCAAGCGCTCGGCGATCGCCGCGGCGTACGCGAGCGCGCACGAGCACGCGATGATGGCGAGCGGAAGCCGCAGGGCGTCCCCGGCAGCCCCCACGAGCGCGACGCCGATGGCGAGCGTGCCCGCCACTGCGCCGCCGTAGCCGAGCCACGCGCCCCGGCTCCTCGCCGGCCCCGCGGACGGCGCGACGCGCGGCTCGGGGCGCGCGACGGACACCACCTCTTCGGGCGCTCCCCAGTGGCGCAGCGGCAGCGAGCGAGGCTCGTCATCGCGCTCGACCTCGCCCTCGCTCTCCTTCGGCGTCTCGGGGGCGCTCACCGCGACGGGCTCGGGAGCGGGCTCCGGGGCCGGCGCGACGGGCGGCGGCTCGGCCGTCTCGACGTCGTCGCTCGCGACACCGCCGCGTGCCTTCGCCCAGCGGACCTTGCACGCCTGATCGCAGAAATAGACGAACCCGCCCTCGAGCACCGCCACCTGCCCGGCGCGGAGCGGGTCGATCTCGCGACCGCACGCCGGGCAGGCGTGGGATGCGCTCGAGCGCGGCATCTTCACGCGGTCGCGGGCGCGCCGGCGGTCGCCTTGGTGGCGATCTCGCCAAGGACCTTGCGCACGACCGCGACGCCTTCCTCGAGCTGCGCGACCGTGACGACGAGCGGCGGGGAGAAGCGCAGGACGCGCTCGCCGGCCGCCGTGAGCATGACGCCGAGCTGGAGGATACGGGGGAGGATGTCTCGCGCCACGAGCCCCTGCTGGAGCACGAGGCCTCGCAGCAAGCCCTCTCCGCGTGCCTCGACGCACACCCCCGGCAGATCCGCCACGAGCCTGGAGAGCATCGCGTGCAGCGCCTCGCCCTTTTCGCGCGCCCCGTCGACGAGCTTCTCGTCGTCGAGGATACGCAGCACCCCGAGCGCCGCGGAGCACGCGAGCGGGTTGCCGCCGAACGTCGAGCCGTGCGTACCCGGCGGCAGCGCAAAGGCGAGCGCCTCCGTCGTGAGCATCGCGCCGATGGGGACGCCGCCGGCGAGCCCCTTCGCGAGCGCGATGGCGTCCGCGCGCGCGCCGCACCCGTCGTGTCCGAGGAAACGCCCGAGGCGGCCGACGCCCGCCTGCACCTCGTCGACGAGCAAGAGCGCGCCCGATGCGTCGCAGAGCTTCCGCAGGCCCGCGATGAACCCCGCGGGCGCGACGTAGACGCCGCCCTCCCCCTGCACCGGCTCGACGATGATCGCGGCGACGTCGGGCCCCATCGTCGCCTCGACCGCGGCGAGATCTCCATAGGGCACGTGGGTGACCGGCCCCATCTCGCCGAACCCCTCGCGGTACTTCGGCGTGCCCGTCATCGAGAGGGCGCCCATCGTCCGGCCGTGGAACGCGTTCTGGAACGCGACGATGCGCTGCCGCCCCTTGTCTCCACGCGCGTAGAAGTGATGGCGCGCCGCCTTGAGCAGCGCCTCGTTCGCCTCTGCGCCGGAGTTGCAGAAGAACGCGCGTGCGTAGCCGGTGCGCGCGCACAGCTCGGCGGCGAGGTGGATGTTGGGCTCGTTGTAATAGTAGTTGGACGTGTGCAGCACCTTGCCCGCCTGCTCCACGATCGCGCGCACCAGCGCCGGGTGGGCGTGGCCCACGGACGAGACGGCGACGCCCGCGGCGAGGTCGAGGCAGCGCTTGCCGTCCACGTCGAACAGCTCGCAGCCCTGACCGCGCTCGACGACGAACGGGGACGGTTTGTAGTTGCCGTAGAGGTGCTTCTTCGCCGTCTCGAGCAGCGCGTCGCTTCGACTCATGGGGGTCTTTTAGCGCATTTCAACGCCGATCGCTGCGCCCGCGGAGCAGCGCCCGCGCGACCTCGGCGAAGCCCTGCCCCATGGCCGACGGCGCGGCGAAGCGCGGCGTGCGCGTGAGCGCGCCGAGGTGCCCCGCGACGTTGGCGACGCCGAAGGTGGTCTCGAACGCGGCGAAGCACGAGCGGTCGTTGCCGCTGTCGCCGACGAAGGCCCAGCGCCAGCGCGCCGCGGTGACGTCGGCGCCGAAGCGCTCGCGGAGCAGCCGCACCACGCCGCTCGCCTTGTCCTCGGCGTCGAACGTCGCGTGCAGGTGAACGCTCGAGCACGAGCTGCGCGCGCCGTGCGCCGCGATGATCGACTCGATCTGGCGGATGCGCGGCGCGGGCACGCTCGCGTTCTCGCCGATGTCCCACGTCACGTCGCTCACGCGCCCGGAGGCGTCGTCCGCGAGCGCGACCTCGGGCGCCTCCTTCGCGACGGCCCCGACGATCTCGCGCAGCCTCGCCCGCCGCTGCGCGCGCTCCCCCGGCTCGCACCGGTCGATCTTGCGCGCCTTGCGTCCCTCGCGCACGACGGCGACCGCGCCGTTCTCGGTGAGCGCCGCGTCGATGGGCCACTGCATGGCCAGGAGCTCGCCCCAGCTCGCGGGCCGGCCGGTCACCGCGAGGAGGCGCAGGCCCGCGTCGTGCAAGTCCCACAGCGCGCCGTAGGCTGCGCGTTCGAGCACGCCGTGGCTCAGCACCGTGTCGTCCAGGTCGAAGAGCAGGCCTTCGATGCGCGCGGCGTCTTGGGGGTCGAGCGCGGAGAGCGGTAGCATCAGTCGCCCTTGCGCGGGCTCGGCGTCCGGGGCTCGATGCGCGCGAGCAGCGATTTCAGGTAGAGCCCCTCGCCGTGCGCGGCGAGCACGGGGTGATCGGGGCCCTGGAAGTGGCGCTCGAAGACGATCGCCTCGCGATTCGCCCGCAGCGCGCCCGTCGCGAGCGCGCGCGTGAGCGCGTGCATGTCGATCGCGGCGGAGCACGAGCTCAGCGCGACGATGCCGCCGGGGCGCACCGCGCGGCAGCCCATCTCCGCCAGCTTGGTGTACGCGACCAGCGCCGCTTCCTTGGCCCCGCGCGACGGCGCCAGCCGCGGCGGATCGAGCAGCACGAGATCGAAGCCGTGCTGGCTCGTGTCGCCCAGCACCTGCCGGGCGTCGGCGCGGACGAAGCGGATGCGATCGCCGAGACCGTTGAGCTTCGCGCACTCGGCCGCGATCTCGAGCGCGAGCACGCTCTCGTCGACCGCGACGACCTCCTTCGCGCCGCCGCGCGCCGCCGCCAGCGAGAACGGTCCCACGAACGAGTACGCGTCGAGCACGCGCTTGCCCTTCGCGAGGCTCTCGACGCGCGCGCGCAGCGAGCGCTGGTCGAAGTAGAACCCCGTCTTCTGGCCGAGCTCGAGCGGGATGGCGTACCGGAGTCGGCGCTCGAGGAACGAGAGCTCGGTCGCGGGCTCCCCCAGCACGACGCCGCGCCCGGGCTCGAAGGCCTCGGCCTTCGCCGCGTTCGCGGTCGTGCGGTCGATGATGGTCTTCGGGCGGACAACGTCGAGCAGCGCCTGCAGCACGAGGCTCTCGCGAAGCTTCATCCCGAAGGTCGTGAACTGGACGCACAGCACGTCGTCGAAGCGATCGACCACGAGCCCCGGGAGGTCGTCGCCCTCCGCGTGAACGAGGCGATAGCCGTTCGTCTCGGGCCCGGGCAGATCGCACTCCTTGCGCCACGCGTCGGCCCGCGCGACCCGCTCGTGGAAGAAGCGACCGTCGATGCGCGTCTTGTCGTCGCGCACGAGCACGCGCACGACGATGGCCGACCCTGGCGAGTAGAAGCCTCGCCCGAGCAGGTTGCCGCGCGGGTCGACGACCCGCACCTCGTCGCCCGCGGTCGCGCCGCCCTCCACCCGGTCGACCGCCTGCGCGTACACCCAGGGGTGCCCCGCCCAGACGGGTTGGACGTGGCCCGGCTTGAGATGGACGGTGGGCATTGGCCGAATCCCGGTAGCATGGGAGGCGTCAAATCGTCTCGGGTTCCCGTGCCCGCCGATCGCCGACTCCCCGCTGACCATCGGTTCACTGGTGGCGCATTTTCGCGGGGTTGGTGGGACCCTCCGGTTCCTCGGCGGTTGTGAACCGCCGTCCACGATGGCACGGGAACCCCTCGAATTCGCCGAACAACGGTGAAAGTTGCCGTGGCACTACGGTTGCTTACTCGTAGAATGCGTGCTTGTGGAGGCACCACCCATGACCAAGAAGGCTCTCCTCTCGTTCGGTGCTTTTGCCCTCGTCACTGGGGCTTCGTCTGCGGCTTTCGCCCAGACTCCGAACTGCCCTCCTGGGAGCTGGTTCTGTGCCGACGCGCAGATCCAGGGTGGTGCGAGCGTCACGGTGGGCGTGGGCCAGTCGCAGCTCCAGCCCTTGCCGCCTCCGCAGACGCCGCCTCCGCCCGCGGCTCCGCCTCCCGTGGTCATCCAGCAGACGCCGGTACAGCCTCCCGTCGTCGTCTACCAGCCGGCGCCGCCGCCGGTCATCGTCTACCGGCAGCAGCCGGACTACCGCACGTACTACGTCCGCAGGCCGACGACGCCGTATGCGCAGCGCGAGTGGGGGTTGAACCTCCGCCTCGAGGCCGCGCTCATCGGCGGCGGCATGAACGGCAACGCGGGCATGGGCGGCTTCGGCGCGGGCCTTCGCTACAAGCCCTCGCCGTGGTTCGGCGTGGAGGCGGGCGCCGACTTCGCCCTCGGCCGCGACTACAACGACTACGCGCGCAACGAGACCGCGTTCACCCTCTCGGGCCTGTTCTTCCTCAACCCCCGCGACCACGCGCAGGTCTACCTGCTCGCCGGCTTCGGCTGGAGCGTCGCCAACGTCAACAACGACGCCTACGTCGGCGGGCCTCTCGGCAACGGCGCCAGCGCCACGTACGACTACTTCGGCGGTCAGGCCGGCATCGGCCTCGAGTACCGCATGACGCGCAACCTCGCGCTGAACGTCGACCTGCGCGGCTTCATCCGCGGCCGCACCGACGACGGCGCGAAGTACAACCCCGAGTTCGTCGACCCCGCCACGGGCAAGACGACGAACACCTCGGGCGGCGCGCTCGTCACCGGCGGCGTGACCTTCTACTTCTGAGAGGGTTTTGCGTACGCCGCGCGGGGGTTGTAAGCCTTCGCGTGCATGGGTGAGAAGGCAGCTCGTCGGTTGCGCTTGGCGCTCGCCATCGCGGGGGGCGCCACGCTCGGGCTCGCCACTCCGCCGGTCGACCTCTATCCCGCGGCGTGGGTCGGGCAGGCTGCGCTCGCCTACGTGCTGTTCGAGCAGCACGCTCGCGAAGGTGCGCCGAGCTCGTGGCGCCGCTGGCTCGCCTCTGCGCTGACCGGCTGGCTCTTCGGCACGGCGGCCAACGTCGTCGTGCTGCGCTTCGTGCCGACCACCATCGTGCGCTTCACGCCGCTGCCGCTCCCGGTGGGGCTCCTCGCGCTCTTGCTCCTGGGGATGGCCGAGGGGCTCCGGTGGCTCGCGGTCGCGGTCGTCACGCGACAGCTGATGCTGCGCCGGGTGCCCGGCTTCCTCGCGTTCGGGATCGGCGCGTGGATCAGCACGTTCGTGCCGGTGGTGTTCCCGTGGAGCGTGGCGGGCGGGATCTCACCGATGACCCGCCTGATGCAGCTCGCCGACGTCATCGGCGAGCGCGGCACGAGCGCGCTCTTCGCCATCTCGGCGGCGCTGCTCGCGGAGGCCGTGCGCGCGGCGCTGGCACGCGGCAGGCGCCTTTCCGTGCAGTATACACTCTTCGGAGCGACCATCCCCGCGCTGCTGGCCGTCTTCGGCACGCTTCGGATGCATCAGGTCGAGACCGCCCGGGCCGCGGCCCCGCACGCGCGCGTGGCGCTCGTGCAGCCGTCCACGCAGGCGCGCGAGCGCTGGGACCCGAACGAGGCCGTGTCCATCATGCGCCGGCTCACGATGCTCACGACCGCCGCGGAGCAGCGAGGGACGGACCTGGTGATCTGGCCCGAGGCCGCCTACCCGTACGTCGTGTCGGCGACGGCGCAGAACGACCTCGCCGGTTCGTGGGCCGTCCTTCAGCCCGGCGTGCGCGGGCCGGTTCTCACCGGGATGCTGATGCAGTAGCGCGGCGCGGCCTACAACTCGGCGGCGACCGTCCACGGCGGGCACATCGATCCGCCGTACCACAAGATGCACCTGCTCGCGTTCGGGGAGTCGGTGCCGCTGGCCGACACGTTCCCGGCGCTGAAGAAGGCGTTCGTGCGGGGCACCGGGCTCGCGCCCGGCACGCAGCAGGTGCTGCAGCGCGTCGGCCCCATCCACGCCGCGGTGCTCAACTGCTTCGAAGACATCCTCCCCGAGGCAGGGCGCGAGGCGGCAGGCGTCGACCCGAACGTGCTCGTCAACGTGACGAACGACGCGTGGTTCGCGGGCACGCAAGAGAGCGAGCTTCACCTGCGCATCGCCGCCATGCGAGCCATCGAGCTGCGGCGGGACTTCGTGCGCGCGGTCAACCTCGGGCCGACGAGCTGGGTGGACGCGGCGGGCGTCGTGCGCGGGCGCTACGACCTGGACGTCGCGGGGAGCCTTCCGGCGCAGCCGGCCCTGCTCGAGGGGCGCACGATCTACGCTCGCTTCGGGGACTGGGCGGGCGCGCTGGTGCTCGCGCTCCTCTCGGCGGCCGTGTGGGCGGGCACAAAAGGAAAACGGCGCACCGAGTAGCTCGGCACGCCGCCTTCCCTTTCACCGCCGCCCTTCAGCGACGGCGACCGCTCATCACTGGATGAGGTCCTTGAGCGCCTTGAGAGCCGAAGCGCGGATCTTCTTCTGCGCGGGCTTCGCGGGGCGGTTCTCCATCTGCTTGGTGAACGGGTTGTAGCGGGGGCCCGCCGGGATCGGCTTGGTCTTGCGGACCTTCAGCTTCAGCAGGCCCGGGATCACGAACTCGCCGGGACCGCGCGAGCCGAGCTGCTTCTTGATGACTTCCGTCAGGCTGTCAAACACGCGGTTGACGCTCTTCTTGTCGAGCTCCGACATCTCCGCAATCTCGGCAACCACCTGGGCCTTGGTCAAACGCTTAGCGCTCATGTGCACATCCTCCTATTGATCAATCATGATTGTGCGCCGCCACTCTACGGCCAATGCCCCGAGCGTTTCCGGAACGCTTGGAGGTTGGATGTAACAGCGCCCCCCGAAATGCGGGCTACTTGAGGAGGGGTATCACCCGCGAAGTCCATCCCGCAAGGGAAAAATAGGGGTGTTCGCGATTGGGGTTCGCGCCGGCCCCAGGAAATAGGCCCTCTGGCGAGGCGGCGATGGATAAAAGCGCGGGAGTTTCGGTCCGTTTTGCTCCATTCTGAATGCGCTTTAATGCAGTTTGCGCCGGCGGGCTTCGCGGTGTTGAGAGGCCGCGCGCGGGCGGGGCGGCGGGCGCTCGGCGGCCTCCGCGGCGGCGCAGAGGCGCGCCGTCTCGGCTCGCATCGCCCGATCCTTGGCCGGCGTGTCGTGGTCCCAACCGAGCAGATGGAGCAGGCCGTGGGCGAGCAGCATGGTCACCTCGTCGAGCGCGGGGCGGCGGGCGCGGCGGGCCTGCGTGCGCGCCGTAGGGACGCTGACGATGACGTCGCCCAGCAGCTCGCGCTCGGCCGGGTGTCGCGGCGCGGACCCCTCGCGCATCGCGAAAGCGAGGACGTCGGTTGGTTTGTCCTTCTTTCGATAGAGCGCGTTCAGTTCCTGGATTTGATCGTCGTCGGTAAGCAGCACTGAGAGCTCCGCGTCACCGAGATTCAGCGCCGCCGTCATCGCGCGCAGCCGCGCCAGCAGGACGCCGCGCGAGAGATCCGCCCCGAGCTCGGTGCGTACGACGAGCCGCACGGCGGGCGAGCGAGGGCGGGAGGCGGCGGGCATGGCTGCGCGAGGTGTGCTATTCGTCCGCCACGGCGCGGTCAACCATCGCGGCGCCGGCTTGGTCCCCACATGCATGTCTGCGTCGTCGTCCCCTCGTTCCAGGCCCAGGCCTCGCTCGCGTCCGTCCTCGCGGACCTGCTGGCGCAGGGCGGGATCGGCCCGAAGGACGTCCTCGTCGTCGACGACGGCAGCACGGACGCCACCGGTGAAATCGCCCGGCGCAGCGGCGTGCGCCTCATCTCGCACACGATCAACCGCGGCAAGGGCGCGGCGCTGCGCACCGGCCTCGCCGAGGCGCGCCAGCTCGGGTACGCGGCCGCGCTCACCGTCGACGCCGACGGCCAGCACCCCGCGACCGCGGCCCGCGCCGTGCTCGACGCGAGCGACGATCCGAACGATCTCGTGCTCGGAGTTCGGGACCTCGCTTCTGCCCACGCGCCCCGCAGCAACCAGCTCTCGAACCGCTTCTCGAACCTGGTCATCTCCGGCTTCGCCATGCGCCGCTTGCAAGACACGCAGTGCGGCCTGCGCCGCTACCCGGTGGCCGCCACGCTCTCGCTCGGGTGCAAGGCGGAGGGCTACGCCTTCGAGGCCGAGGTGCTGCTCCGCGCGACCGCGGCGGGTGTGCGGGTCGTCCAGGTGCCGGTCGACGTCTATTATCCCCCCGAGAACGAGCGGATCACGCACTTCGACTCCGTCCGCGATCCCGCGCGCATCGTGGCGACCGTCCTGCGAACGATGGCCGACATTCACGTGCTTCGAACCTCGCCGCGCTCCGTCCAACGTGTCGTGACGACGGAAGACGGCACCGTACGGTCCGCAGCCGCGGAGTGAGCGGATGGGCGTGCTGCATCGCCACCGCCGCAAGCTCATCGCGGCCGCCCTGCTGATCGGCGGCCCGATCGCCCTGCACTTCACCGTCCTCGCCACCACCGGCTTCACGCCCCCGAAGGTCACCGCGCCGAAGGAAGAGGTCACGGAGCAGGGCGGCGTCCGGTTCGTCGGCCCGGCCTACACGACGCTGCGCGGCGGCGTCCGCGAGGCCTACCTCGAGGGAACTCCGGAGCAGCTAGGCGAACGCCACGCCCGCCTGCTCGGCGATCGCATGACCGCGGACGAGAACGCGCTCTGGGGCAGCTTCGAGCACTTCGTCCCGCTCTCGCCCGCGCGCGCGCTCATCATGGACATCAGCCGCGTCCGCTACCGGCACATCGAGGACAACGTGCCCGAACCGCGCCGCCGCGAGCTCGCCGCCGCCGCGGAGGCCTTCTCGCCGGATCCCAACGCCTCGCACATGCCGACGTACCAGCGCGTCGTGTTCCTGCACTCCGTCTACGACATCGCGCTCTCGTTCGAGCACTCGCCTCTCATCGGCTGCTCGGCGTTCGCGCTCGGCCCCGCCGCCACCAGGGACGGCCACACCCTCGTCGGCCGTGCGTTCGACATGGAGATCGGCGACGTGTTCGACCTCGACAAGGTCGTCGACTTCGTGCGCGAGGACGGCCGCATCCCGTACGCGAGCGTCGGCTGGCCCGGGCTGTCGGGCGTGCTCACGGGGATGAACCTCGAGGGCGTGATGGTGCTCGTCAACGGCGCGCGCGCCGGGGAGCCGCGTACGACGGGGCTCCCGGTCGTCTTCAGCCTGCGCGAGGTCTTGCAGGCCGCGCACGACACGGACGAAGCCACCGCGATCCTCGCCAAG
>DATIQP010000270.1:0-2246 GCA_035470765.1 Polyangiaceae bacterium
GAGCTTGGCGAGCGACCGGCCGTCGCGCCCTCGCGTGATGAAGATGTTGTCCGGCTTGACGTCGCGATGGATGATCCCGAACTCGTGCGCGTGGTCGAGCGCGTCGAGCAGGTCGATGCCGATGTCGACCGCCTGCGCCTCGGTCAGCCGGCCCTTGCGGTCCAGGACGGTGCGCAGCGACTGGCCCTGGAGCCGCTCCATCACGTAGTAGGGCAGGCGGAGCGCGTCGCGCGTGGTGCCGGAGGTGTAGACCTCGACGATGTTGGGGTGCTGGAGCTTGGCCAGCGCGCGAGCTTCCCTGGAGAGGCGCGCGGCGAGGTCGGACCGGTCGGCCAGGTCGCCGTGGAGCGTCTTCAGGACGTATCGCTTGCCGACCGACGTGTCCTCCACGTCGTAGACCGTGCCCATGCCGCCCGCGCCGAGGACGCGGTGGACGCGGTAGACCGTGCCCGGGATGGATTGGCCGGGCTGGTAGTCGGGGGCCCGCTGGGGCATGGGTCCGAGGATAGCACCGCCGTGCGCGGTCAAAATGACGCAACTCGCGCCGTGAGCGGCCGATGGGGGGCAAAGGCCCAACCATCGCGGCACCGAGCCGCGGACCAGGTAGCCATCGAGAGGTCGTCATGGATAGCCGAATTCCCTCCGTTCGTTCCGACGTGGTCACCGTCCCCAGCGCTCCGCGTCCCACTCCCACCCCGGTGCGCGTGTCGTTCGGCGAGATCCTCGCCCGCGGCGCGGGCGTGCTGGTCGCCGGCGCCGAAGCCGCGATGAACGTGCTCCCCGGCGGTCCGCTCGTGGCCGCCGCCATCCGCAACGGCGTCGGCGGCGGCTCGAGCACCATGATGGCGTCCGGCTCCGGCAACGGGATGCAGAGCGCGCTCAACGCCGAAGGTCCTTCGCTCGCCTCTGGCGGGTCGTCGCTGGGCGGCGGCCTCGGCGGCGTGGGCGGCACCAGCGCCGGCGCGGGCGGTGGCATCGAGCAGTCGCTGCAGCAGTCGCAGGAAATGAACCTCTACTTTCTGCAGATCCAGCAGGAAGTCGACCAGCAGAACCGCACCTTCACCACGCTCTCGAACGTGCTCAAGGCCGAGAACGACACGGTGAAGAACGCGATCGGCAACATCCGCTGACGTGCTAGAAAATCGTCATGGTCGATCGCATCGGCAAAGGCGGCCCGCCGCTCCCGCCGGCAGGTCCCACGGGGCCTGCGGGCGCCAAAGAGACGGGCAAGACCTTCGACGTGCACAAGCCCGAGGGGGTGACGGGCGCGCAGGCGACACGCGCAGGCGAGGTGGTCGCGACGACGGGGCCGACGCCGCTCGAGCAGCTCAAGGCCGGCCGTATCGACCTCGACGGCTACCTCGATCTGAAGGTGCAAGAGGCGACCGCGCACCTGCACGGTCTGAGCCCGGTGCAGCTCGACGGCATCCGCTCGATGCTGCGTGATCGCATGGCGACGGACCCGGCGCTGGCCGATCTCGTGAAGCAGGCGACCGGCCAGGCCCCTCACGTGCCCGAAGATTGACGTGGCGCGCATCGGGCGCCGCGAGCTGCTCTCGTACACGCTGGCGGCGGCGTGCTCGCGGCCCGAGAAGCCCAAACAGGCTCCCACCTTGCCGCGCGCGACCGTCGCGGCGACCGTGGCGGCGGCGCCGCCTGCGTGCGGCGCGCCCGAGCTCGTCGAGTGGTCGATCGAAGGCGTCTCGACGCGCGCGGCGATCCTCGTGCCGAAGGGCACGCGCGAGGCACGTTTTCCGGTGCTGGTGGCGCTGCACGGGCACGGCGAGGCGGTGAAAGGCCCCGTGCGCGGCGCCCTCGGGTGGCCGAACGACTACGCGCTCACGCGAGCCATCGAGAGGGCGTGCGCGCCGCCGCTGGTGGCCGAGGACTTCGAGGGGCTGGTGACGCCGGAGCACCTTGCCGAGCTCAACCGCGAGCTCGCCGAGCGGCCCGTGCGCGGCTTGATCGTAGCGTGCCCGTACCTGCCGGATCTCGACCTGCGGCGCGACGCGGAGATCGCGTCGTACGGGCGATTTCTCGCGGAGACGCTGCTGCCCCGCGTGACCAGGGAGCTGCCCGCGCTCTCGGGGCCGGAGTCGACGGGGATCGACGGGGTCTCGCTGGGCGGGGCGGTGGCGCTGCGGTCGGGCCTGGGCCTGCCGGCGACGTTCGGCGCCGTGGGAGCGCTGCAGCCGGCGATCGACGACGCGCGCGTGGCTGAGCTGGTCGAGCTGGCGAGGGCCGCG
>DATIQP010000271.1:0-2702 GCA_035470765.1 Polyangiaceae bacterium
TGCAACGTGCAGTACGGGCGCTGCGCCTATCCGTGCAAGAACACCGCGGTCGACTGCGCGGCGAACGCCGTGTGCGGGCCGCTCGGCCTGTGCGTGCCGAACGTCCAGATCCAGCAGCAGACGCCGCGCTGAGCGGGGTGAGCTCTCGCCTCGGCCCCCACCGTGCGGGAGTGATCAGTAGCTCGTCGTCACCGCGTCCATGTTCGGACTGGACGGGAACCCGATGCCGCGCACGCGGCTGGCGATGCACGCCGAAACGCCCGGATCGGGCGGCGTCGTGTAGACGCTGACGCCGACGGCGTGCCCGTTCTGGACCGCGACCTTCACCGTCACCTTCATGCTCCCGGGAGTACCGCACGAGCTGACGAACGAGCCGTTCGCCATCGGCGCGGCGAGCTCGCCCTGCGAGAGATCGCGGCCTCCGCCCGACCCGCCCAGGTCGACCTTCTGCTCGGCCTTGGCCCACGCCGCCTCGAAGCTCAGGCCGCCACCGCCGCCACCGCCGCCACCGCCGCCACCGGCGTGCGCGTGCTTGGCGCCCTTGACGCTCCCCCCGGGGTCCATGACGAAGCCGCCCTTGTCGTCGTTGATGGAGACGCCGTCGTTGCGCTGGCCCACCTTCTTGTAGATGAAGATGCCCGCGATCGCGACGAGCGAGATGACGATCATGATGCCGAAGGTGAGCTTGGCGACGCCCGCCTTCTTCTCCTCCTCGACCGCCTGGGCGACCTCTTTCTTCTCCTTGACGATCTCGCGCTTGAGCGCGGCCTGCTCCGCGAAGGGTGCGAACTCCTCCCACTCCTTGATGGGCATCGACTGGCCGGAGATCTCGTCGCGGAGCGTGTGATCCGGCGCGAACGAGTTGGACGCGATCTGCTGGAGAAGCTCCACGGCCGAGAACGGGCCGTGGTCCATCTTGTCCTTGTTGACGACGTAGCGCGGGCGCGGATCGCTCTCGAGGCGCTCCTTGAGCGCTGACAGGCGCGTGGTCGGGTCGTTCTTCGGGACCGCGGCGACCGCGGGGGCAGGCGCCTGCGCGACGTTGCCGAACGGATCGTCGAACTTGGGCAAGCCTGGCGCGGCGGGGATGACGGCCTGGCCGTTGTCCGGGCCGGGCGGGGCGACCTCCGAGGGCGGCAACATCGACAGCCGGATGTCGACGTCGAAAGAGTCCGTGTGGTCGAGGCGAGACTCGTCCGCCTCGGGCGGCGGGATGCTCTTCATCGGCGCCACGTGGTGCATGGCGCTCGCGAGCGCGCCGAGGTCGTCGGGGCGGTGCGCCGGATCGCCGACGAGCGCCTTCGCGAGCAGCGCCTCGAGCGCGTCGGGCAGGGTCGGATCGACCTCCTTGGGGCGCCGCATCGCCGGGCCGATGTGTTGGCCGGTGACGAGCTCGTAGAGGACCGCGCCGACGGAGAAGACGCTCGCCCGCGCGCCGCCCGGCGCGCCGGTGCGCTGCAGCTCGGGAGCGACGCAGCAGCGATCGATCGGATTGTTGGGCATGGTCGCGAGCTGCGGCTGCAGGCGCGCGAGGCCGTCGGGACCCGGCGCGATGCACGAAGGGTGCACGTAGACCTGCTCGCCATGCGCGTGGCGCTCCTTCAGATCGAGGCACAGCGGCACGATGATGGCGATCGCTTCGTCGAGCGAGAAGCGCTGGCCGTCAGCCTTCCGTTGATCGATGAGGGTGCGCAGGGTCACCACCGGGGCCCCACCGGCTGCGCGTTGGGGAACGCTCGCGGTCGTCACACGCTTCTCCTTCGTCCAGCAACGCTCTCGGCGGCGGGCCGGCGAACGCGCCGGGTCGTCTCGAGAGCATACATCCCGCCCAGCATACGGCAGGCTCGAGCCTGCGCTCAAGCCACGGCGCGCGCTTTTCTTCGGGCCGGAGTTTTACTTCGGGCCGAAAGTTACGGCGTCAAAGGTCTTTTGCTTCGCCTTCGGGCTTGGCCTTGGCCGGCTCGGCGACGATCGTGCGGCCGCCGAGGCTCTTGCCGGCGAGCGCGGCGATGGCCCGGGCCATGTCCTCGGTGCGCACCGAGACGAAGCTCACCCGGTCGCGGATGCGGATGCGGCCGGTGTCGGGGCGGGTGATCCCCGCGGCCTCGGTCAGCATGCGCTGCAGATCCTCGGCGCGCACGCCGTCACGCCGTCCCACGTTCAAGAAGATCCGCGCGAAGCCCGGCGGCTCTTCCTCGCGCTCCTTCGGCGGCGCGCCCCTGTCGGCCCTCGGCAGCGTGACGGGCTCGACGTCGGCCGCAGCGCCGTGGGGCGCCTCCGTGAAACCGGGCATGGGCAGGTCGTCGTGCCGCCCGGAGCGAGCGAGGATGGGGCGATCGTCGTCGGGCTCGGCCGGCGGCTCCCAATCCGTGTAGGTTGCATGCTTTCGCCCGCGCCGCGGCTCGGCGGGTGCGGGCTCCTTGTGCAGCGCCCGCAGCGGGGGGCGCTTGCCGCGGGGCTCCTTCGGGACCTCGCGCCGCGTGCTGGGCGTCAGCGACGGCGGCGGCTCCTGCGGCGGGGCCGCGACGGGCGGCGGGTTCTTGGCGCGACGAGCCTCGGCGGCGGCGGCGCGCGGGTCGTCGGTGCGCGCGCCGAGGTGGTCGCGCAGCAGGCCCGCCACGATGTTCTCCGCGCTGGCGTGCGTCAGGAGCCGCCGAGCGAGCGCGAGGTCGTCCGGGTGCACCGGCCGCTCCGCGTACGCG
>DATIQP010000272.1:0-7809 GCA_035470765.1 Polyangiaceae bacterium
TCGCGCCCGGTTCACTCAGCCATGCCGAGCTCGGAATCGTGAGCCTCGTCTTGATCGGTCGCCCCGATCTCGCGGCCGCACCCACGCTGACGCCCCTCCGGGTCGCCGAGGACGAAGCCGCGCTGAAGGCCGAGGCGGCGCGCTTCTCGGGCCGAGTCGAGCTCCTCGCCGATGGATCGGTCGTCGCTTCCTTCGCAGGCGACGGCGTCGCGTCGGACCTCGCGGCGCGCGCCGTGAGGTGCGCGCTGGCGCTGCGGGCGCTGCTGCCGGATCGCAGCGCGGTCGTGGCGACCGGGCACGCCGCCCTCGGGCACGGTCTGCCGGTTGGCGACGTGATCGATCGGGCAGCGCGGCTTCTGCGCGCGCCGGCGGCGACGACGATCGAGCTCGACGAAGTGACACGCTCGCTGGTCGGCTCGCGCTTCGACGTGCGAGAGGGCGCCTTCGTGGGTGAGCGCAACGAGGCCGACGGCGGGAGCACGGTGCTCGGACGGGCGGTGCCCTTCGTCGGACGCGAGCGCGAGATCGCTGCGCTGACGGGGTTGCTCGACGAGTGCGTGGGAGAGCCCATCGCGCGCGCGGCAGTGGTCGTCGCTGCGCCGGGCGCGGGAAAATCGCGCCTCGTCGCCGAGGTCACCCGGGCCATTCGCACGCGCTGGCCGGCCGCGCAGGTCTGGACGGGCCGCGGCGACGCCACGACCACTGACTCGCCGCTCTCGGTCTTGCGCGACGCCCTTCGCCGCAGCGACGGGCGTTTTCGCGATCTCTTGCTCGCCCCCGTCGAGGCAGCCACCGCGGAGGTCCGCGCCGCCCGCGGCGATGCGCACGCACTCTCGGAGCAGATGCGTCGCGCGTTTCAGGAGTGCGTGCAGGGCGCCTGCCGGGCTGCGCCGCTCGTCCTCGTGCTCGAGGATCTGCAATGGTCCGACGGGGCGAGCGTCGACTTCGTCCATTCGACGCTCAAGGTGGCGGCGAAGGAGCCGTTCATGGTGCTCGCGACGGGTCGCCCCGAGCTGTGGGCACGCTTCCCGAAGCTTTGGGAAGAGGCGCTCGCGATGCGGGTCGACCTCACGCCGCTCTCGAAGAAGTCCTCGGAGAAGCTCGCCCGCGCCATGCTGCCCGAAGCGAGCGCGGACGTCGTCGCACGGCTCGCGCGGCAGTCCGAGGGCAATCCCCTCTTTCTGGAGGAGGTCGCGCGCGCAGAGGCCGAGGGTCGCGCTCGGGCGATCCCGGGAAGCGTCGTCGCGATGGTTCACGCGCGCATCGAACGGCTCGCACCGAAGCTCAGGCTGGTCCTGCGCGCTGCGAGCGTCTTCGGGCGCACGTTCTGGCGCGGCGGCGTGCGCGAGCTCGTGGGCGACGAGATCGACGCGCAGGAGATCGACCGATGCCTCGACGAGCTCGTTCGCCGCGAGCTCGTCCTGGAGGTGGATGAGTGCGCGTTTGCGGGCGATCGGCAGTACGTCTTCCATCAGGATCTGACGCGCGAGGCCGCCTACCGGACGCTCACCGACGAGGACCGCGCGCTCGGGCACAAGCTCGCGGGGGATTGGCTCGAGGGTGCGGGCGAGACCAACGCGCTCGTGCTCGCCGCGCACTTCGAGAAGGGGCACGAGCTCGCACGCGCCGTCGGCGCCTACCATGCGGCCGCCACCCAGGCGCTCGAGGCCGAGGACCTGGAGGCCGCCCTCGACCTCGCCGACAAGGGCATCGCGTCCGGCGCGACGGGCGAGGCGCGCGGCATGCTGCGCCTCCTTCAGGGGGAGTGTCACTGGTGGCGCGGGACCGACGCGCGCGCCGCGTTGACCAGCGCGATCGCGGAGCTTCCGCGGCGATCGCCTTCGTGGGCGCGCGCCGTCGTTCGGCTCGCGATGCACGAAGGGCGCAACGACGCCGTGGACGCCATCGCGACGATGGCGCGCGATCTCGTCGCAGCGTCCGCGCTGCTCGATGCGACCTGGGGTGGCGCGCTACTGATGCTCGCCGTTCAGCTCCTCGTCGTGGCGCCGGGCGACGCGGCCGAGCTCGCGGCCTGCGCGATCGAGCTTTCGACCGACGCGCGCAAGAACCCGCGCGACGCGTTCGACGCTTCGCGGCCGCTCGCGGAGGGAGACATCGAGACGCTCGTCCGGCTCGGGTGGGCCGAGGCGCTCGACGAAAATGGCGATCGCGACGCGGCGCGCGCCGTCATCGAAGCCGCGCGACATCGCGTGCTCGAGCGCGCCGCCGAGATCCGTGACGAGTTGCTCCGCGAGCGGTTCTTGCTCACGCCCGAGAACGCGCGGACTCTGGAGCTCGCAAAGGCGTGGGCCTCGCCGGAGTAGACGGGCGAGCCGGGGGGGCTCATGGGCTTGCGTGCACGGGACGTGTACTATCGGCGGGAAGTCATGAAGCTTGCGCGCTCGTTGCCTCCTTGGGTCACTGCCGCCTCGGTCGCCGCGGCGTGTCTCGGCTGCGGCTCGTCGACTCCATCGGGCGCGGACGGCGGCGCGGACGCGAGCGTCGCGGACGGCGCGCAGAGCGACGGGCCCGGGGCCGACGTCGCTCCCTCGCCGGACGGCTCGACTCCTTCGAGCACGTGGGTCATGGGCTACTACCCGAGCTGGGACGATCCCCAGAACGGCGGCTCTTACGCGGTCTCGGACATCGACTGGGACGGCCTCACCCACGTCGCGACGGCCTTCTACATCCCGGACGGCAACGGCGGGTGGACGGCCGGCTCGTTCGACGCGACGACGGCCAATCAGCTCATCGCCGCCGCGCACGCGCACGGCAAGAAGGCCATCGCGTCCATCGGGGGGGCGAACACCGGCGCCGGCTTCGAGGGCTCGATGCAGGCCTCGCACCAGGCCACGTTCTTTGGCAACCTCGCGAGCCTCGTCTCGATGGGCTACGACGGCCTCGACATCGACTGGGAGGGAGGCAACCTCTCGGTGCAGCAGGATCAGGCGCTCGAGACGACGCTGATCCAGGCCGTGCGATCGCAGAGCCCCAACATCGTCCTCACGATGACGGCCGGCTACGAGAACGAGAACCTCCTCGACAACCTCTCGTTCTACGGGACGATCATCGGTCAGCTCGATCAGCTCAACCTGATGACGTACGGCATGAGCGGCGCGTATCAGGGCTGGCAGAGCTGGCACTCGTCGCCGCTCCACTGGAACCACGTCGGCTCCACGCCGACCGGGATCGACTCCAGCGTGGCGCACTATCTCGCCGCGAACGTCCCCGCGGCGAAGCTCGGTGTGGGCTCGGGCTTCTACGGCTCCTGCTACACCTCGCCCGTCACCGCGCCCGTGCAGGCGCTCGGCGGCTCGCAGATCGTGGGGAACGACAGCGTCATGTCGTACCGCAACATCATGGCGTCGTATTTCTCGGCGGGCGCGTATCACTACGACAGCGCCGCCGACGTCCCCTACCTGACGCTCTCGGGCAGCAACCCCGAGAAGTGTACGTTCGTCACCTACGAGGACGCGACCTCGCTCGCGGCCAAGGGCGCCTGGGTGAAATCGCAAGGGCTCGGGGGCCTCATCATCTGGACCATCAGCGAAGGCTTCGTGCCCTCCGGCGCGACGGTGCAGGACAAGAACCCGTTGCTCGAAGCGACGAAGACGGCCTTTTTGCAGTAGCTCCTTCGCCGGCAAAGGCGTGGAGACCCGCGGGTGTCGAAGGGGGGATGCGCGCCACCCACGGCCTCGCGTTGGCCCTCGTGCTCGGCTGTTCGCAGCTGGCCCCGCGCACGGGCCACATGGAGGAGCCTCCGTCGTCGCCGCCACCGTCAACTGCGCCGCCGCCGCCGGCCGCGAGCGCCTCGCCCGCCCCGCCCCCATACGATCTCGCCGCCGACCGCGAGCGCATCCGCGTCCAGGCCCAGGCGGAGCTCGGCGACGGTACGCAGACCGCGCTCGCGCAGGGCGTCTTCGTCCTCGTCGCGGCGCCGGGCTGGAACAAGACGGCGCTCGCCGCGAGCACCGACCTGACCACGCGCGCAATCGACGCGTACTACAGCGGCCGCTTCGACAAGCGCCCCGAGCGCGCCATAGGCGTCTACCTGTTCGCGAATGCCGCGAGCTACCAGGCGTACTGCAAGGCCCGGCTCGGCGGCGAGTGCGACTCGCCGTTCGGGATGTACCACCCGGACATCAAGCGCATCGTGATGAACGCGGGGCCGGGCCTCGGCACGCTCACCCACGAGCTCGTGCACCCGATCGTGGAGGCCGACTTCCCGCGCGCGCCGATCTGGCTCAACGAGGGCATCGCCTCACTCTTCGAGGCGCCGGTCCTCCCGGCGAAGGGCGAGATCCACGGCATCAAGAACTGGCGGCTGCCGCGGCTGCTCGAGGGTATGCGCGCGCCCGCCGAGCAGAGAGATGCGCGGCTCGACGTGCTCTTCGGCATGAGCGACGACACGTTCCGCGACGCGGAGGAGAAGCTCCACTACGCGACCGCCCGCTACGTGTGCCAGTGGCTCGATCAGAAGGGCTGGCTCTGGCCGTTCTATCGCGCCTGGCGCGACCACTTCGCCGACGACCCCACCGGGGAGAAGACCTTCGCGCAGGTCACGAAGATGACGCCCTCGCAGGCGAACGCCTCGTGGACACGGTGGGCCAGGGCGCTCTAATCCGGAGCTCGGCGCGATGCGGCGCTACGGCTTGCGCGCGATCACCTGCAGCACGGCGCTCATCCCGTCGTGGTAGCTGCCCTCGTGCACCTCGCGCAGCTTCTCCTCTCCGACGACGAGCTCGAGGCCGGCGAGCTCCTCTCGGACGGCGGCGAGGGTCATCAGCAGCTCCGTCGTGGCGGGCCCGCCGGTCTTGTATTCGAGCTGCGTGGGCGTGTAGGCCTCGAGCAAGAACACGCCGCCCGGCTTGAGCGCCGCGACGACCGAGCGGTGCAGGCGCGCCCGCTGCTCGGTGGGCATGTGGCACCAGATCGACACGATCCCGTCCCAGCGCTCCTTGCCGAGATCGTAGCCGGCGAGGTCGGCGACCACCGTCTCGATGCGCACTCCGCGCTCCTGTGCGAGGCGCTGCGCTTTCTCGAGGCCGACCCGCGAGCCGTCGACGCCGGTCACTCGGAACCCGAGCCGCGCGAGGAACACCGCGTTGCGACCCTCTCCCTCCGCGAGAGACAGCACCTCGCCCTTCGGAGGCAGGTGGCGCTCCGCGTTGGCGGCGAGAAAATCATTGGGCTCGGTGCCGTAGATGAAGCCAGGCTGGCCGTAACGTTCGTCCCACATTCAATTCACCTTCGTCGGGAGCATACGGGATCTCGCCGCGTCGACGCACCACGGGCGCGCCGCGAAGCATTCGAGCTCGTCGACGTGCGCGAGGAGAACGAACCTGGCGCGAACCGAGTCAGGGCTAGAACGAGTAGGTGCTCTGGCTCAGACCGGAGGGGGACGCCGGGATGGTTTGCCCATTCACCACGCGCTGCGCGACCCCCGCACCACCTTGACCTTGGGTGATCGTGGTCGTGGACTGCGTCGGCGAGGTGCCCTGATATGCGAGGCCGATCGAGGGACCGCCGCCGCCGTTCCCGCTGACCCCGGCGGCCCCGCCGGCGCCGCCTTTGCCCCCAGTGACGGTGTCCTTCGAAGGAGCGCCGCCGTTCCCGCCGGCCGTCGGGGTGCTCGACCCGCCCGCGGCGCCCGCCGCGCCTCCGGCGCTGGATTCGACGACTGCACCCGTCAGCGTGAAGGCGCTCGAAATGGCGACGATAGCGATGCTCGCGCCGCCGCCCTTGCCCACCTGCCCCGCGAGGCCCGGGCATCCTCCGGCACCGCCACCCGGGCCGGGCTCCGCCCATCCGTACTTGCCGGCATAGGAGCCAGCGGTGTAGTCGCTCGGGAGGCTGTAGTAGTAGCCACCCGAACCGCCACCGCCCTGGCCCGGAGCGCCGTCACCTCCGGACGCCCCATCGCTCGGCGCGTAGCCCGATGCGCTGATCACGCCGAGGTTGGCGCCGGGGCTTCCGTTCCCCGATCCCGCGGCGCCGGCCGCGCCCGGCGAGCCGGCCATACCGAGCGCGCCGCCTTGCGCGGTCTGCGACGTCGTGATCGTGGGGAACCCGGCCGTCGTTCCCTGATCGACGGCGACCCAGGCGTACGAGTTCGTCACGAACTTGGACTGGAACTCTCCCGGATATCCGCCTGGACCGCCCGGACCGCCGTCGTGCCCCGTCTCGCCGGTGCAGACGTTGGTCCCACCGCCAGGTTGCATGTAGTTCGTTATCGGGCAAATGGTTCCCAAGCACACGCCGTCGTTCCACGCGTTCGCGCCGTTCTTCGCAGTCCCAGAATCGACGAGCTGGATGCCGCTCGCGCCGTCCGCGCCCTTGCCACCGGTGCCGGCGTGGAACTTGTCGTTGACGAACTGCAGGCCGGGCGAGCCGCTGGCGAGGAGGGCGATCGAGCTCTGCGAGCCGGTGGTGAAATCCGGTGCCACGAAGTCGACCGATTCGACGCGCGTGGTGCTCGTCACGCTGGTAGCGATCGCAGCGGGGCTGGTGGTGGCCTGGACCTTCGCGTGCGCGGTGCCGACCGCCCAAGCGTTGGCGCAATCGAAGTAGCCGAAGACCGAGACACCGTCCTGCAGCGTGATGGCCTCGGCATAAGTCTCGGCGCACGCGTAGACGCGCTTGTTGGCGCTCTTCGCCGCCGTGATGCCCGCCTGCAGCGAGACCATGGGTTTGGCCATGGTGCCGTCGCCGGCGAGGCTCCCCATCGAGGCCGACACGAAGATGCCTTCTGCGTCGGTGACGACGCACGCGTCCTCGGTGGGCAGCTTGGTCGTGACGCAGGGCGGCGCCGTGTCGACGGCAACGTCCTGGCCGCCCGTGTCGACGGCGACGTCCTGGCCGCCCGTGTCGATGGCGACGTCCTGCCCAACGTCCTGCCCGCCACCGTCGACCGGGGTGGGGCTGGCATCACCGCCACCATCGCCGGCGCCGGAGTTGTCCGAGCAGGCGGAAGCGAAGAACAAGACCGCGAAGCCGTACATCAACCGAGTACGCATGGAAGACCCTCCTCGTATGTTCGAACGCGCCTGAACATAGCGCGATCGCAGAACGGACGCTGACCGAAAACGCGATGACTTCCGTCAAACGCCCGCGCGCGCCGCGTCCTAGGGCGGGGTGTCGCCGTAGGGAGTCGGACCCAGGGGCGACCCTACGGATTTCTCCCGGCCTCGCGCGACGGAGAGACTCGCAGGATGGCCCCGAGCGCGATCACGCTCACGACCCCGTAGAGGAGATGACCCACGAGGAAGTGCGGCTCCGGCGCGCCCGCGATGCTCGGGTTGATGAGCGGACCGATGATCTTGCCCATGACGACCCAGACGCCCGCGCCCCACATCAGCCCCGCGAGGAGCGCGCCCGGCCCGCGAAGCAGGCGCGGCGGCGCCGAGGCCGCGACGACCCCGAGCCTCGTTCCCCAGAAGCCGGCGGTCACGAGGTGCATCCCGAGCCCGATGAGCGCGGGGTGCGCGCGGGCGAACGGATGCGGCGTCGCGACGAGCTCGAGCGGCGCGAGGAGCGCAGGCCCGACCGACCAGGTCGACAGCATCTCGTAAGTGCCCATCGCGAGCCCGCCGAGCACGCCCGCGGACGCCGAGCGAACGCCCTCGACGTCGAGCAACCATCGCAGCGCGGCCATCCCTCGATTCGCAGCAAGCCGTGTGCCCCGCCCCGAGCTACCTCTTCCTCAAGAAGACGAGCTGCGCCGCCGGGATCGCGATCAAGTACGGCACGGCGAGCGCCGCCACGAACACCATCACCGTCGCGCCGCCCTTGCCCGTCGGCCCGTAGATC
>DATIQP010000273.1:0-10408 GCA_035470765.1 Polyangiaceae bacterium
CGTCGATCACGTCCACCTGGGTGATCACGCCGCCCGGGACGTCCCAGCCGCAGACACCCTGGTAGCCGCCGCAGTCGACGTCCGGCGCGTTGCTCGTCAGGACGTAGGCGGTGTTGCCTTCGACGTAGATCTGGCGCGGGCTGTTGGCGGTGGGGATGGTGGCGAGGAGCCGTGGGCTCTGGACGGTGGTGACGTCGACGATCTGCAGAGCGCTGCGGTTCGCGTTCAGGATGTAGAGGGTGTTGCCGACGAGCTTGTAGATGTCGGCCTCCTGAATCGCTCGACCGGTCGTCCCCGTCCCGCCGGAGGGCCCACCCGTCGCCATCGTGGAGCCAGCGCCGGCGCTGCAAGCGACGATGGAGCAGAAGGATAGGGCGAGGGTGGCAAGGCGAGCGATGTTCATGATTCCTCCCGGAGTCGCTTGCGACGGGGAGGCGAAAGCAAGGAGCTCGCCAAAGGACAACCGGTTGATTCTTCGAATCACCGGCGCTGAAGCCCATGGGAAGGCATGACATCGCTGTCGCGCCAGCGTCCTGCGCGAGGCGCCGGCACTGGCGCGGCTCTCGTGTCAAGCTTCGGCATGCGCTGGGGGATGTTGCTTGCTCTCTTGATCGGGTGTGGTGGTCGCATCGACGAAGACGTCGACGCGGGGCCGGACGGAGCCGCGGATGTCTACGATGCGGCGGACGTCTTGGACAGTGAGGCGGCCGATGCGAACGACGCGACCGACGCCCCTGAAGAACTCGACGCTCCCGTCGACGTTGCCATGGAGTCGGGCGAAGCGGGCACGTGCAAGTCGGATGGCACGACCTGCACCAGCGCGTCCGAATGCTGCTCGGGCACCTGCGATGCGCTCGGCGCGTGCGGCACGCTCACGTGCCCGAATGGTCCGACGAAATGCGAGGCGTGCATCGGGCAGAGCTGCTGCACGCAAGATCTCGCGTGCGGGGCCGACCCGAACTGCCTGCCGATCTGGAAGTGCTTTCGCACGTGCATCGAGGCGAACAATGGGACGAACGGGGCTGCTTGCGTGAACCAGTGCATGCCGGCGCCGTACGAGCCGAACGCGTTCAAGTTCTACCAGTGCGGCTACTACAGCTGCGGGTACTACTGCCTCTGAATCACCGTGCGTACCGCGCGTGATTCGGGATCGCCACCGGCGCGGTTTCCACCAGGCCGAAGCGACCAGGGCCTGGCCTCGACTGCGTCGACGCCGGCGTGCTCACGCAGCAGAAGACGTAGACCGTCACGGTGCACGGATCGTTTTTGACTACGTTCGTTGTCTGCGCACACCGGAGCCGAGGCCTCGCGCCCGGTCGATCGGATCCGAGGGAAGTAACCGGTCGAGCGCGATCACCGCGTTCTGGACGCCTTCACGGTCCCCCTTGGCGACCGCTCTCCGACCTTCATCGACGATCGCCGTCGCCTTGCGCACGTCGTACGCCTCCTCCACACGAGCGGCGCGGTACTCGAGCTCTCCCTCCCAAGATCCGGGCGCCCTGAAGTAACAGAGGTTGCGCAGCTGCTTGATGAACCCGAGCTGCCGCTTCACGCCTGCGGCGTCGCGCGCGTGGAGCGCTTGGCGAAGTGCCTCGATGCCCTGCTCCAAGCTCGCTCGCTCGGCGTCGGTCCCCGTCTCGCCAACCCACACCACCGCCCACTGTGCCTCTTCTCGGCACTCTGCCTCGAGCTCGGGCCAGGCTCGCTCGCTCTCTATCTCGTGGAGCGAGGCCTCGAGCTCGAGGAGCCGGCGTCGTGCCTTTTCGAGCGCGTCAGCGTCACCGCCCTCGCCCGCGTCCGCCCAGGCATCGGTCTCGGCCAGGCTCTTGTCGAGCTTGTGCATGCGGGCGCGGAGCCCCTCTCCGGCCGTGGCGTAGAGGTCCACGAAACGATCACGCATCTTCGACGATGCTTCGCGCAGCTCTGTGGCCGAGAGTGCCGGCGCCACGAGATGCGCTACGTCGTCGAAGATCCGCTCCACGGTGTCGAGCTTCGCCTGGGCGTGAAGAGCACCCGCTGCGTCGAGCGAGAGCACGATCTCGACGCGAGTGCCCGGTGAGACGGCGTGGGGCAGATCCACTCCGGCGATCTCCAACGCTCCGACTTGTCTACAGAGGTGAGCAAAGGGAAACTCGCCCTGCACGATGGGGATCCTCAACCTCGACTCCGGCAGGCTGGGACCGATCGGCGTCGCGGTCCCGAGCGAGTACGTGCGCCGGGTGGGGAGAGGGACGCCACGCTCGAAGTACGTATGGACGGCGCCGTCCTCGAGGGCGATGCCGATCGAGCGTGAGAGCGGCGGATCGCCAATCGTCACTCCGTGGTGGATCGTGAAAGTGGATGGCGCCAGCGCGATGCGCTTTCCATCGGTGACCGCGAAGCCGAAGAACCGACTCAGCGCACGAGGTTGCAGGCTCAGCGCCACCGCGAAGGCACCCTCCGAATCGATCGGTTCGATCTTCGACTCCCACTCACCTCCTTCGCGTCGAAACACGACTCCCGTCACCCGCGCTCGATCCTCGGTGGAGACGATCTTGCCCACGACGTAGGGACCCAAGTCCGGCGTGACGGCGGGAAACTGCAGCCACGCTTGCACGCCGGGGCCCGCAGGCTCACCGGCCGCGGGCGGAGCGGCTTGCAGGCCCGACGTCGCGGCGAAGAGCGCGGCCCCCTCCGCCACGAGCGTCATGGGGTCCCGCGCAGTGTCGACGACGATACCGAGCTGTCCAGCGATCCGCTGGCGCAGCAGCGGCATCATGGTGGGGCCCCCCACCAGGACGACGCGCTCCAGCTGAGAGGAGTGCATGCCGTGCCGCGCGAGCAGGCGCACGCAAACCTCCAGCGTCGCATCGACCACCTCGAGCACCATGGTGTCGAAGTCCGCGCGCGGCACCGCAACGTCGACGTCGATCGGCTCTCGGCCGAGCTTGAGCCCGAGCGCCGACACGAGCACATCTCCCCCGGAGAGGCTCGCGTCCACCTTCGCCTCCTCGCACACCGCACGAAGCTGGCGGAGGCCGGCCGCTATCGAGGGATCCTTCCTGTCGATCGTCACGTCTTCTTTGGCCAACGTCGCGAGCACGTGGTTCAGAAGCGCGGCATCGATGTCGCGCCCGCCGAGGAAGTTGTCGCCGTCGTGGCCCACGACGCGGAGCAGCCCCTCCTGGGGTTCCAGCAGAGAGACGTCGAACGTTCCGCCTCCCAGATCGTAGATGAGCCAAGGCTTGCCGCCCGCATTCGACCACCCGGTGGCGAGCGCCGACGCGACCGGCTCCTGGAGAAGCTCGACGCGTTCGAACCCAGCGAGCCGGGCCGCGTCCGCCGTTGCGCGGCTCTGGGGCAGCTCGAAGAGCGCGGGCACGGTGATCACCGCTTGCCGGGGCCGGTAGCCGATCGCGAGCTCGATGTCCGCGCGCAGGGCCTCGAGGACGACCGCCGCCAGCTCCTCGGGCCGCTTCTCGAGCTTCGCCGCTGCGAACGAAAGCGTGTTCTGCGTGCCCATCAACCGCTTGAACTCCGTGCGGGTGTTCTCGGGGTCCGTCTCGAGGTACCGACGCGCGCGCTCGCCGCACAGCGTGTTGCCGCGGGCGTCGATGCGAACAACGCTCGGGGTGAGATGGCCGCCCCGCGCCGAACGAACGACGGCGGTGCGCGAGCCATCGCTGGTGCACGCACACGAGTTCGTCGTACCGAGGTCGATGCCGACGTAGCAATCCGTACCCATGGCTCCAACTCTACTACCGCGTGGCGGCGCAGTTACTCTGCTCGAGCTTGATGGAGTCGAGCTTGCCTAGTGTCCGTGCTTCGTCGAGGAGCCAGCGGAAGATGGGGTGGGCGATGAAGCGAACGCGAGAAGCTCGGTTGTCGAGCCAGACGCCATGACGCGTGGCGACGGATTCGATCTTGGGAAAGAGCACGGGCCGGAGATCGTCGCCGCCCAGGAGGATGGCGTCGATGTAGACGTCGCGCAGCAACCCGGCTTCGACGCCTTCTTCGTGGGGGTCGAGCTCGAGCTCGGCCGCGACGCGTTCCCCGAGGTTGGCTACGCGCTCGTCGACGCGTCGAAGATAGAGCTCTCGGGCCGCGTTCTTGGCGGCACTCGAGATGGCGCCTGTCGGCCGGAGCGCGCCGAGCGGCACGCGCGCCTCGACGAGCGCGTGGGCGAGGTCGTCCGCCACCTCCTCGCCCATCTGCGCCATGACGTCTTGGGCCGTGCTCTTGGCGCCTTGCCCGAGGCCTCGCCGCGCCACCTCGGCTTCCCACGCGGCGGAGTCGAACAGCTCCTCCCAGGCGCGCGCTGTCGCCAGGATGCCATCCGCATCGCCCGGGCGTCTCACGGTGGCGACGTGCGCCGTGAGAACTGCGGTCAGAGTGGGCTCGACGGCGGCCGGGTTGCGGAGCGGGGCCGGCTGCGGGAGACCGTAGAGTGCGCGCGCGATCCGGCCGAGCAGCGTCCTAGGCGCGAACGCGGGGTGCGCGCGCGCCATGGCGAGCTCGTGGGCGGCGCGGCACCAGAGGTCGCGCTCGGTTCGATGCGGTGCGCTCAGCTCGGCGGCGCGGCGCCAATCGCCGCGCGCAGCGGCATCCGCCACGAGCCACCGACGGGCGACCTTCCTTGCGCACGCTGGGCAATCCTGTGGCGACATGACCTCCGCCGAAAGCAGCAGCCCGCGCGCCCAGGCGGTGTTTCCGCGGCCGGCTTCGAACAGCGCGGCTGCCACGTACCACGCGCCACCGCGTTTCTTCGCCCGGCGCAGCCGACGGTGAAGCCAGTCGTCGATCTGGCGTGTGGGCGTGCGCATGCGGAGGCGCGCGCGCGCCGCGAGGAGGCACGCCCCGCCCGCCACGTCCCCAAAGCGCCAGAGCGCGCCCGTCACGAGCGCAGCCCAGTACGCCGCGCGCGGCCAGCCGAGACGAACCAGCGTCTGCCCGGTGCACGCGTACGGGAACTGGTACAGGACGAGCGCCACACCGAACGCGAAACCGCCCACCGTGACCTCCCCGCTGACGAGGTAGATCAACCACACCACGAGGAAGAGCCAGCTCAGCATCTTCAGCGCGCCGTGGCTGGAAACCTGGCGCCTGTTCCGGAAGACCGCCGGTTGGCCGCTGGCGTTGAGGCCACGGGCCGCGGCGACAACCAGCCAGACGATGGGACCGACCGGAATCATCGACGAAGCCCCGCGCTGCGGAAGAACTCGTCGTGCGGCGGCTCGCTGGCAGGGGCGGCTTCGTCCGTGGGAGCGTGCGCCCACAAGCACGCGACGAGACGAGAGTCCGGATCACGTAGCTTGGCCAACGCCGCCCGCACGCGCTCCGGCGTCCGCTCCTGCGGCCCGAGCGGCGTGTGGTAGCGCTGAGCGGACGCGAGCCCCAGCGCCAGCTGTCCGAGCAACTTCTGCCCCTCGCGCTCCACCTCCGCGCGACTCGCGTCAGCGGAGACGCCGAGGACGTAGAACGGATTGTCCACGAGACGCTCGTCGAAAGGTGCGCGCACTCCCCACTCCGAGCACTCAGTTTGAACGAGCCTCGCGACGGCGTAAAGGATGGGCGTCCGTGCCATGTTCTGCGCGTGAGGTGGGCGCGCTACCTGTTGGAGAAAACCTCGCCTGCAAGCCGTAAGCACGGAGTGGTAGACTTGCGTCCACGGAGGCGGGTCGGGGACATGCAGCGTCATCGAGTGAGCTCGCTGGGGCTACGAGGCGCAGCGGCACTTTTCCTTTGCGCGGCGTGTGGCGGTCGTGTCGCCCCGGCCGACATCGCGGGGACCTATGCCGTCACCGTCACGAACGGCGACGACACGTGCGGGTTCGCCCTCTGGACGCCCGGCGAGTCTTCGACCACCACGATACGGATCTCGGAGAACTCCCTGGGCGAAGGCTCGTTCGACCTGGGGTCCGGTGGCGGCGCCTTCGTCGGGTTCTTTGCGTTGGACCTCGGTCCCACCAGCTACGCCATTCCGAGCACGGTCCAAGGAAGCACGCTGACGGGAACCACCCAAGGAGAGAGTGGGAATGCCTCCGGGAGCTGCGACTACAAGATCAACGCGACGGTTCGCGTCACGGTCCACGGTACGGACCTCGAAGGTACCCTCACCTACGTACCCGTCACCAACGGCGATCCGTCCTGCGGTGCACTGAGCATCTGCTCTCAGCAGCAGACGCTCTCGGGGCAACGGCAATGAGGGCGGCGCCAACCGAGTCGGCCCGTCCGCCCTCGTTTTAACGGCGGGGATAGGCTGCGACGGGCGAGGGGTTGGGGCGTAGTCTTGATGGGTGGGAAGGCTTTGGGTTTCCTCCTCGCCGGCCCACAGTGCCCACGCGCCAATCCGCTTGATCCGGATGACGCCATCCAGTTGGAGCTGCTTGCATGAAACGCTTTGCTTGGATCGCTTGTGTTTGTCCGCTCCTGATGGCGTGCGGGGGTAACGAGGCGTCCACACCGGACGCCTCCGGTGTCGACGGCGGCGGCAACGACAGCGCCACGACCGACGTCGCGGTGGACGCGCCCGCGGATGGCGCCACCGACGTGGCGGTGGACGCGCCTGCGGACGCCGCGACCGACGCCGCCTCGACGTGCGATGGCGGAAAGCCCACGCTTTCGGGCGACGTCGACGGGGGTGCGGCATGTCGCAACGCTATCGACGCGACGCAGTGCCTCCGGTGCTGGCCCGCGTGGCGGGACTTCTGCGCCGTTCGACCGAACGTGGTGACGGGGCTGCTCGCGTGCCTGGTCACCGACCCGAACGCGTGCTGGGACCTCTTCGACCCGAACACCGCCGGGCCCTGCATGCAGACCGTCATCGATGCCGAGAACAGCGCCGACGTGAACTCGGTCCAGTCCCGGATCCAGACGCTCGGCGGCACCGCCCGCCAGATCGTGGGGTTCGGCGCGATCGCGGCGATGCTCCCCGACGCACAGCGCACGGCGTTCGCGGCGTGCGTCAACGCTGCCTCCAGCGAGACGGAGGCCGAGGGGTGCATCCTGTGCGCGACGTCCGTCGACGAATCGAAGTGCCAGTGAGCCGGGCCGCCTCGAGCTTCATGCCACCATGGTGCGCCACTTCGCGGGGCGGCGCTCCGAGAACGTCTGCTTCAGCACTCACCCCCGAGCATACCGGCCGGCGCCTCGCGGGTTGTCGTAGACTTCACCCGCGATGGAGATCAACCTGAGTCGACCCGTCCGCTCTGGCTGCAACGCCGGTGACGGGCGAGGGCTCAGGGCTACCTCTGGAGGAGCGAGGGTGGCGAACGTGCCGCCTCGCTCCGTCGCGCGGAAGAGGAGCATCGTCGAATCGAGGAGAAGCTGCGCCTCAAGGAAGAACAGCGGGCAGGGCGGGCGGAGAGGAAGCGGCTTCGTGACGGAGCCCCCAAGACGTAGCGCGTGGCCGAGTAGGCTAGGTCGCGTACTCGACGCGCTGAGGCGACCTTGCGGAATCGGTCACCAATCCATCATTGCGCAGTGAAAGTGACGGTTGGTGTCGCGTCGTCGAACCCAGTCATGGATCGTTCGCTCCAGTTGATGACGTTCTGCGGCGACCACGCCCCGCCCGCGACGTCGTCGACGCTCGACGCGGGCCCCATCGCGCCAACGCTCCAGGTACAGCTCGCGCCGGACGGAATGACGACGCCGAAATCAGGCGCATTGGGAAGCACTGCTTGGGTCGCGCTCGTGTAGACCTCTCCGCTGTACACGGAGGTGTTGCCGGCATCACAGCCGATGCTGACGCGATAGACGGCGTTCGGCACGCTTTGCCACGAGAGCGTGGCCGCGGCTCCGATGCCTGTGGCCCCGTCAGCGGGCGATGTGGTGAAGAACGGATCGAGCAGCGCAAGGCTCACGGTGTCGCTTGGGTTGAGCGCTCCTCGAAATGACCACGCTTGGTAGGACGACGTGTACGTGCCGCCATCCGGGATTGCCGTGCGTGCCGATGCTGAAACGCCGACGGTGGTTCCACTCGTCGCAAGGGTGGCGACTGTCGCCTGGGAAGTGAGACCCGAGAAGCCGAGGTGCCCATGATTGCCGACGTTGAACACGACGCCGAGGCCGAACTCCATCAGCGAGGGGGAACCGCTCGCCGAAATCGACATGGATCCTTGCGGCGGGCTCGACGCCACCGGAATCGTGCCCGCGCTGTTGGTCGCCGAGACGTTCATCGTCAAGCTGCTCTGACCGAAGCCGTAGAGCGTCGTGGGAAGCCCGGGCACTGCCGCGTACGTCAACGCGTACGTCGCGCCGTGCAGGGTCTGGTAGCCGTAACAGTCGGCGGAGTTGACCGTCCACGTGCCGCTCGGGGAGACGGAGTAGCCGCCGCTGGAGAGCTCGCAAAGGCCGCTCGGCGTCACGTCGAAGGCGAGCGCGATGCGCTCGAAGGTGGAAGGAGCCGGCGAAATACTGCCGGTCACCGTCGTGGACCATCCGGATTGCGCGTAGCTTTGAAGCTCGGGCGTTCGTGTCGTGAGCCCGACGTAGCTCGCAAAGACGGGGACGCCATACACGTTGTTCACGACGAACGCGTCGTACGACGCGCCCACACCGTGGACGACGAACTGTCCGTTGGCGTCCGTCGTGACCGTGGACGTACCGATCCGCACGGTTGCACCTTCGAGCGGCAGGGCGGCCTCGTCGACGACCACGCCCGCGATTTCATCCGGCGACAGCTCCTCGACTGCGTCGACGGAGGTGCCGTCGTACGCGGAGGCGTTGGCGTCCAGCCCAGCATCCACCGCCGGTGCGGGCGTTTGGTTGCCTCCACAAGACGCGAGAACGAACAGAAGGAGCCCCCGCCGCATGTCCTACTCTACCACCAACATGACCTCGCTACGGCAAGCCGCCGACAGGCGGGCACTCGATCCGAACAGCGCTGCTAGGATTCCGCCATGGGGTGTCGTGTCGGCGTCGCGGGTTGCGCCATCTCCGTCCTCCTCGTCGCGTGCCCTGCTGCGGGTCAAGCGAACGACGACGACTCGAACGTCGACCGGCTTCGCCCTCGTGTCGGGGTGAGCTTTGTTTCCGGGATCGTCGAGGTTCCGTACGCCTCGCTGGAGACGGACCCGACCACCGTGGGCGTCGCCGTTCGGGTGGGCGTTCAGGTGAACGATCACTTCGCGGTCTTCGACCAGATCAATCTCACGGCCTTCTGGTTGCAGTTGCGGGACGCCGTCTTCTTCGAGTGGACGCCAGTGGCCTACTTCAGCGTGGGCGTGGGCCCCGCCATCGAGTGGGTGGCCGACATCGGCGGCAGCGCGGACTCCGATTGGAGCCTCGGTGGCTCGCTTCGCCTGGCGTTGAACGTGCCCTACTCGCGTGGCCGCTGGGGCCGCCGCCGAGCCGTGTCGTTCAGCGTAGAGGTCACGCCGAGCTACGCCTTTGCTGGCTCGAACACCTACAGCACGAGCGGGTTTCAGCTCGGTCTTCTCGGCGGGATCGGTCTCGAATTCTACTGATCGAGAGGCACATCACGGCTCGGTGCTCTCGTCCCGGGTGCTAACCCCGCTTGGGTCCGAGAGACGACCGGGCGAACAGCGCCGTGCCGCTCTCGGTGTCGCGGATGAGAACAAGAACGGGTGAGCGGCCTGGCAATGGCAAGTGCACCATGACGTCGCTGTCACGGCGGAGTCCAGCGGCCGCTCATGATCTCGGTGCGTTCCGAGCCGGCATGCTCCTTGCGCGCCCAGCGAGCATGCGTTGGGGCCGGGCCGCATGGATGGTGATCGCCGCAAGCGTCGGGTTGCGCTGCCTCGGTCCGCAGACGTGCGAGCGTGCCACCTGGTCGTGCGACGACCAGCTCTTGCCTCCGCACGCCTCGGCGTGGACGTTGGGCAACGGTTTCGACCACTGCGTCCCCGTCTGCGAGCCCGGCTTTTCGGATTGCGACGGTCTCTCGGGGAACGGCTGCGAGACCGAAGGCCTCTGCACCGACGGTGGCCCAGCGGAGAAGCTCGCCGAGATCCTCGGAGCGCCTCGCGGGCTCACGCGCTGCGACGGCAAGACGTTCGTGCTGGTCGACAAAGCCGTCTACGCCATTGTGTCGACGTCTGTGCTGAACGAATGGGGCGGAACGCCGGCCGGTGGACTCACGTGCCTCGACGACAACGTCTACTGGCTCAGCATCCCGAACCCCACGGTGAAGGGGTGTCTCTTCCGCATGCCCACGAACGGCGGGCGCATCGACGTGGTGGCGACCGACCTGCAGCCCGGGCCTGGCGTCGACGTCGCTCCGGGCGACCACCAGAACATCTACTGGTTTGGCGGTGGAGACAGCTTGATGCGAACATCCGTGGCCTCCGGCACGACGGCCGTCGTCATGCCCGCCTCGGAGACCGACGCGGTCAAGGGCTTCACGCTCTCGGCCGACGGCGCCTACAGCATCGCCAACGGATCGATCTTCTACGGACCGTTCGACGGC
>DATIQP010000274.1:0-3657 GCA_035470765.1 Polyangiaceae bacterium
CCGCCGCCTTCTTCTTCAGCAGCGCTCCGTTCGGCATGAGGTTCACCGGAACGTCCCGACCCGCCGAGGCGCGCTTGTAGCGCTCACAGCGCGCATACTCCCCGGTGCAGTAGTTGATCTTCCACGTCGCGAGCGTCCCAGCGAAGCTGAACAGCTGGTACATCTCGCATCCCCCCATGTGGGGGCACTCTTGGTCGCTCATGGAACCTCACGATGTCGGGCTTGATTTAGATCAAGCCTACCACAGCCGTAGAGGTCTCCAGCTCCCGCGCCCTCGGCATGGAGGGTGGCCGCCCACTCTTCCCGTGGCGACATCGATGGTGACGCCGATCACGCCGAGCGCTTGGTGTACTTCCCTCGCGTGTCCGGGTGCTCGTTCTCGTAGGCCTCGAGCTACCGGCCACTCAGACATCACGCCGTGATCTCCACCAAGCCTCCGCCCACCGGCAGGTGAACCCAGCCCGCGACGACATGGCGCGCTCCGAGCGAGCGAAGCGCCATGGCGTAGGCCGCGAACTGGGGGAGAAACTCGACGATCTTCGTTCGCCACGCCGCTTCCGATCTGCCAGGGAACGTCTTGTGATCGAAGATCACGTAGCCATTCGCGGTCTCGAGCAAGAGGTCGATGATGCCGGCCACGTGGCGCTCGCCTTGCGCGGTCCCGACAGGCGCCTCGACGGCTACCTCGCGGTGCCATATCGCGCCAGGCCACCGCTGGTCGACGAACGCGCGGAGCCGATCGCTTGCCTCCACCAGTGCGTCGGGTCTCACGACGCCAATCAGTCCCGCCGACGCGAGCAGCCGCCGCGCACGGTCGACACGCTCCTCCGCCGTCAGGCCCTCCACATCCGTCGCGAAGAACGCATGCACCGCGTCCCCCAGTACGTTGTACTCCGCGACCTTCGCGTCCAGCGGCATCCCGGAGGGGAGCGTCACGATCTCGCCAACCGTTGGCATCACGAGGTCGGGCCAGTCCGCTTGTGCGTTCGACGGCGAGATCCGATACGGCGCGGCCACGCCATCGGCAGGAACCACCGGACGCGCGAACCAACGACGCTCCGCGCCGGCCTCCGCTCTTTCGCCCTGCTCTACCTCATTGCCCTGGAACCGCCACACCCGAGTCGGCACCTCGTGACGTTTCCCCTTGTCCGTCCGGATCCGGAGCACGTCCCTCGCGCCATCACTCGCGGCCGCGGGCAACGTGAGCAGCGGCTCCGGCCGCGGCGCAGTAGGGAGTCATGGACCGTCGCGCGCGGTCCCGTCGGTCAAGGTGAAACCACAGGTAGAGGCCGCACGTGAGGACCGTCAGGACGACGAGAGTCAGCGCTTCCGTGGCGGGCCACGTTCGAGCGTGATGGGAACATCGGGCGCAGTATGGGACGTTCCAGCCTCTCGTCTCGGTCCGAACGACCCTCGTTCCGCGGGCGCGCGTCGCGATCACTGGGAAAGTCGTTTCGGCTGCCCCCCCGCAGCACGCGCAGAGCGGTGGAAGCAGAATCTGCCTCGCGGAGATTGCAACGCGCACTGTGACGTCCTCCCAGAAGGTACACCCAGTCTTCTGCGCGTAGGTAGGTTGAACGCCGTTTCCCGCGCTGGGCCAAGGTCCCGGGGCCGGGCCAAAGCTCCCCGGTCGGTGTCCGCGGACGTGCTTTCAGTGGGCGGGCAGACCTCCGGCTGGGCGCGGACCGAGTCGGTCAGGCCACTTCGAGGGCGCTGCCCGTGAGGCGACGGGTGAGAGCGTTCCGATAGTAGGGCCGGGCGCGCGAGAAGGCCCGCTCCCCTCACGCCGAGCGCTTGGTGTACTTCCCCCGCGTGTCCGGGTGCTCGTTCTCGTACGCCTCCAGGCTCTCGCGCGAGATCTCCACCTCGACCTCCCCCTCGCCCTGGATCTTCGACTGGCACCCGAGCCGGGACGTCGAGCGCACGTCGAACGCCTTGTCGAGCATGTCGTTCTCCTCGTCCTCCATCTCGCTCAAGAGCTCGCCGCCCTTGCGCACGTAGACGTGGCACGTCGAGCACGCGCACACTCCCCCGCACGCGTACCCCTCCGGCGCCTCCACCTTCTGCGCGGCCGACAGAACGGTCGTGCCCACCGGCACCTCGGACTCCCACGTCTGCCCTGCCCCGCGGAAGATCACCTTCGGCATGAGAATTCCCCTTCGCGCGACCCACCGGCAACGTTGCCGGCCCACCGGCAATATTGCCGAGCGTCGCCCGCGCTCTTCACTCCCCCCCGCGTCGCGGCGAGCGCTCCGCCGCGGGCAGCCGGAGCCGCGACCGTGGGGGGGACGCTCGCCCGCAGGCGGACGCGCGCAGCGTGGCCGGCGCTCTTTTGCGTGACGCGGGGCCACGCGAGCACGCCGCCGAGGACGAGCGAGGGGGGGCCCCCCATCTTCTCTCTCATCTCCCCAGCTCCGGCGCGTCGTGCGCGTGCTCGATTCCCTTGGCGTGCTCGACCTCCCTGTCGACCTCGTCCACCTTGCGCCCCGCGATGGCCCGCGCGATCGCTCGATTCATGCGGCGGCCTGCGAAGGCCTTCGTCTGCCGATCGAGCTCGTCGATGCCGTTCTGGATCTTGCGCGGGTCCTCGCCACTGCAAGCCTGTTCGAGCGCCCGCATCGCCTCCTCGATGGCGCCGCGCTCGCCCGTCTCGAGCAGATCGGCGTCGGCCTCGATCGACTTGCGCGTCGCGAGCAGGATGCGCTCGCCCTCGACGCGGCCCTCGGCGACGCGGCGCTTCTGCAGGTCCTCTTCGCCGTAGTCGAGCGCCTCGATGAGCATGCGCTCGACCGTCTCGTCGTCGAGGCCGTAGGACGGCTTCACCGTCACCGTCTGCTCGATGCCCGTGGTCGTCTCCTTCGCGTGCACGCTGAGGAGCCCGTCCGCGTCGACGCGAAAGGTGACCTCGAGCCGCGCGAGCCCGGCCGGCATCGGCGGGATGCCCTTGAGCGTGAAGCGCGCGAGGCTGCGGCAGTCGGCGACCATCTCGCGCTCGCCCTGTGCGACGTGGATCTCGAAGCCCGTCTGGTTGTCCTGCTGGGTCGTGTAAGTCGAGCGCGCCGCGGTCGGGATGGTCGTGTTGCGCGGCAGGATCTTGTCGACGACGCCGCCGCCGACCTCGATCCCGAGCGAGAGCGGGATGACGTCGAGCAGGAGCACCTCGTCGGCCCTTCCCTGCCCGGCGAGCAAGTCCGCCTGCACCGCCGCGCCGAGCGCGACGACCTGCTCCGGGTCGATGTCCGCGAGCGGCTCGTGGCCGAAGGTCTTCTTCACGAAGGCGCGCACCGAGGGGACGCGCGTCGCGCCGCCGACGAGGATGACGCCGTCGAGCTCCTCGGGCTTCAGCCCCGCGTCCTTCATGGCGCGCCGGCACGTGGCGCCGGTGCGCTCGAGCAGCGGCACGATGAGCTCGTCGAAGCGCGCGCGCGTGATGCGCGCGACCCGCGTCCCGCCCGAAGGCAGTGGGACCTCCGCCTCGACGGCTCTCTGGGTGGTCAGGGCGTGCTTGACCGCGCGCGCCTTGTCGAGCACGAGGCGCACCACGGCGGGGGTGAGCTTCGGGTGCCGCACGAGCGAGCGCGGGCGCGCCTTGTCGGCCGAGAGCCACCCGAGCTGCTCGAGCAGCTCGTTGGCGATGGCGCGGTCCATGTCGTCGCC
>DATIQP010000275.1:0-7050 GCA_035470765.1 Polyangiaceae bacterium
CATCACGTCCCTCGGCGCCGACGGCGGCCTCTTCGCCACGCCGATCATCAACTTCCCCGAAGTGGGCATCCTCGGCGTGCACCGCATCAAGGAGCGGCCGGTGGTCAAGGACGGCCAGATCGTGATCGGCCACGTGATGCTCCTGTCGCTGTCGTTCGATCACCGCATCGTCGACGGCCACGTCGGCGCCGCGTTCGCCTACGACGTGATCGGCTACCTCGAGAACCCCGACCGCCTCTTCTTGGAGATGGTCTAGGGGCGTGTGCTGCATGGCACACGCACACAGCCTCGGACGAGCCTCGGCTTAGTCCGCTTCGTCTCTCAGTTGCCGCACTGGTCGGTGTAGCTGGCTCCACACGGCGTCGGCGAGGGCTGCCCCGCGTAGACGCCGCCCAGCAGCGCCGGCTCGGCGGTGAAGGCGATCGCGAGCGAGAGCGCGTCGCAGGGCGCGCCGGTGTTGTCGTTCTGGACGAGGCGCGTGATGTCGGCGGCCGCGCAGATGGACGATTTCAAGGCCAGATACGTCAGGTCGGTCCCGCACAAGTGCTGCGTCTTGTCGAAGGGATCGACCACCTGCGCCATGCCCGTCAGCAGGCTGTGCGTGTCCCACCGGCCGGAGATCAAGCCGTCTTGCAGCGCGAGGCCGTGCGTCGTCGAGACGATCCTCGCGGTGACGTACGCGCCGTGGAGCTGCAAGAAATCCGGCGTGAGCAGGGCGAGGCCGAGCGGGAAGTCCAGCGTGCCGACGAGCGTGCCGCCGCTCACGTACGCCGCGGTGTCCTCGTGCGTCGCCACGTACGGGGGCGGCGTCCCGGCGACCGAAGCCGGATCGACCCCCCACTGGTCGGTGCCGTCGTGAAGGGGCACGGGGTTGTTGCCGGCGTCGTCGAGCGGCACGGTGCCGTTGGACACGAAGACGTCGATGATGACCGACGTGTCGTTGTCGGTGCCGTTGTAGCCCTTCACGCGGACCAGCAGGCTCCCCGCGCCGTTCTGCAGCGACTTGTTCGCCCCGGCCGGATCGAACTGCGAGCTGAGCGCCGCGAACTTCGCGACGAGCGCGCCGCCCGAGTTGTCCGTGCCGCCGTCGCCGTCGCAGTGCGGGCTCGCGTTGGCGCCCGGCGTGCACGACTCCGGACCAGGGCACGTGCACGTGCGATCGAGGTCGTAGCCGGTCACGCCGCCGTCGAGGCCGAAGTCGACGTGAGCGATGACCGCGACGAAGTCGACGTCGCCGTCGCTCGGATCGTCCGCGGCGGGGCGGGCAGGGGGCAAGAGGTGCGCGCAGCCGCCGCCGTCGCTCGCGTCGCTCCCGATGGGCGCGTCGTTCGAGGCGGGCGCGTCGGCGCTCGCGTCCAGCAGGAGCGACGTGTCGTAGACCGCGCACCGGACGTATCCGACCGCGACGGCCCCGAGCACCCCGAGCGCCGCGCCGGTGCGCCTGGTCACGGACCACATTGGTCGGTCCACTGAGGCCCGCAGCCGCCGACGGACGCGTCGGGCCCGAAGACGGAGCCGTAGGTCGCGGGTTCGGCCTGGAAGCCAAAGGCGATGGAGAGCGCGCTGCACGGCGCGCCCTTGCCGTCGTCGAGCACGTTCGTGGCGATGTCTTGCAGGCCGCAGATCTTGGTCTTCAGAAGGCCGTAGACCGGATCGGCGCCGCAGAGCGAGGCGTCGTAGTCGAAGGGATCGCGAAGCATCTGCAGGCTGGTGAGCAGCTTCTTGGACTCCCACCGGCCTGCCACCACGCCGGTGGCTCGGAAGGAGCTCCCGGAGGGTTCGAGCTTCGCGACGACGACCGCGCCGGCGAGGTCCATGCTGACGAGCCCTTCGCCGTTGGCGGCGCCGATCGCGAGCGGCATGTTGCTCAGGTTTCCCACGAGGTAATAGTTGCTCACGTACGCGTTGAGATCGTACGCCTCGCGCGGGACGGGCCCCGCGTCGGGCAGGAGGGTCCCGCCGAGCAGCGAGTTGGGGTCGATCGTCCACCGATCCGTGCCGTCGTTCTTCGGCGGCGTCGGGACGCCGTACTGCGCACCCTCGGTGCCGTTCGAGACGTAGATCGAGAGCTCCACCTTCGTGTCGTTCGCCTGGCCGTTGTAGTTGCGCACGCGGAAGATGGCGCCGAAGACGCCAGCCGCGATCTGCTTGTCGATGTAGGCCTGGTCGAAGAAGTTCGACGCGCCGGAGAACTCCTGGATGAGCGAGCCGGCCGAGTTGTCGATGCCGCCGTCCTGGTCACACTGCGTCCCCGCGTCGGTGAACGGGCTGCACGAGTCCGGGCCGGGGCACGTGCAGATCCCGTCGAGGTCGAAACCGAGCGCGACGCCCTTGGCCGTGCCTCCGTCCGAGACGCCGAAGTCGAGGAACGTCAGCGCGTTGTAGAACTCCATGTCCTGGACGGACGCGTCGTCGTCGGCCACGGGCCGTGCGGGCCAGCGAGCGTGGTTGCAGCCGTCTCCGGCGTCGGGCGGGGGAGGGGTCACGACGTCGCCGCCCCCGTCGGTGCCGGCCTCGATCAGCAGCGAGGAGTCGTAGATCGAGCAGCCCTCCCAGGCGCCGCAGGCGAGGGCGGCCGCAGCGGCCGCGCCGGCGAGCATCCGGAAGACGCTCGATCTCGTCCGAAGAAAGCGCACGTTTCGAGTCTATCGCTCATGCTCCGGATTGGCCATGTCGCCAAGCCTCGCCGTGATACGCTCGTGCCATGGGTCTCTCGGCGTTTCCTCGTCGTGGTCACCTGCTCGGCGGCTGGCGCCGCCATGGCGCGGTGGCGGCGCTGGCGTTCGCGACTCTCGGCATGGCCACGTCGGCGCGCGCGGACGGCGCTCCCAGCGCGGAGCGCCTCAAGTCGGCGGCCGCGGAGTACGACGCCGGCCGTCGCGCCTTCACCGACGGCAAGTACGAAGAGGCGGCCGTCCACTTCGAGAACGCCTACCACGACGCGCCCAACGCTCAGACGCTCCGCAACGCGATCCGCGCGCGCAAGCAGGCCAACGAGCTCGCGCGCGCCGGCACGCTCGCCCTCCTCGCGCAGGATCGCTACGCCGACGACGAACAGACCTTGGCCTTCGCGAAGCAGACGCTGGTCGAGGCGGGGCCCAAGCTCTTCAAGGTCACCATCTCGTGCGATCCTCCGTGCGGCGTCGCCGCCGACGGACGCGCGGTCTCCCTCGAGGACGCCAAACGCTTCTCGTTCTTCTTGCAGCCCGGCCCGCACAGCGTCGTCGTGAGCTGGCCCGGCGATCGCAGCAAGTCGCTCGACATCAAGGCCAAGGAGGGTCAGACGCTCACCCAGGAGCTCGAAGCTCCCCCGATGCCGGTCAAGCCTCCCGAGAACCTCGGCGGCGCGGGGGGCACGACCGTGGTCGTGAGCGGGGGTGAGGCGCCGCCTTCGAAGAAGCCCTTCGGGCCGGCAGTGTTCTTCGTCGGGCTCGGGCTCACCGCCGTCGCGGGCGGCATCCTGATCTGGTCTGGCATCGACACCATCAACAACCCTGGCGCCGACGCAGTGCGTCAGCAGTGCGTCGGGCAGGGCCCCAGCTGCCCGCTCTACCAGCAAGGGCTGAGCTCCCAGACGCGCACGAACGTCTTGATCGGGGTCACGAGCGGCCTCGGTCTCCTCACGTTCGTCACGGTATTCCTCACGCAATGGTCGTCCCCGAAGCACGAGGCCGCGACCGCGCACGTCGTCCCGGTCTTCGACGTCACGCCCCAGGGTGGCCAGCTCGGATTGATCGGGCGCTTCTGACCCACCAAAAACCAGCCAGGCTAGCTGTCCTGCGCTAAGGTAGATGCGGTCCAATCCGCCACCTGAGGTTACTGTCCTGACCAAGTTCCTCTCCGGCACCTCCGAGGCCGAAAGGCACCTCGATCGGTTCGAGCTCATCGCCGAGCTCGCCAGCGGCGGCATGGCCACGGTGTTCCTCGCGCGCTTGAGCGGCGTGGGCGGTTTCCAGCGCTTCGTCGCCATCAAGCGGCTTCACCCGCACCTCGCCAACGACCAGGAGTTCGTCCAGATGTTCCTGGACGAGGCCCGCCTCGCCGCGCGCCTGCATCACCCCAACGTGGTGCCCATCCTCGAGATCGGAACGAGCAAGGACGGCTACTACCTCGTCATGGAATACGTCGAGGGCGACACCCTCGCGCGCATCCTGGCGCGATCGGCTCAGGCCGGGCGGATCCTGCCGCCGCAGGTGTCGACGCGCGTCTGCCTCGACGCGATCGCCGGGCTGCATGCCGCCCACGAGATGAAGGACGACGACAGCCAGCCGCTCAACATCGTCCACCGCGACGTCTCGCCTCAGAACATCCTCATCGGCATGGATGGCTCCGGGCGCATCACGGACTTCGGCGTCGCCCGCGCCACGACTCGCTTGTCGACGACGCGCACCGGCCAGCTCAAAGGCAAGCTCGCCTACATGGCGCCCGAGCAGGCTCGGGGCAGCGCCGTCGATCGCCGCGCCGACATCTTCGCCATGGGGATCGTGGTGTGGGAGTGCCTCGCGCAGAAGCGCCTGTTCAAGGGCGAGGGCGAGGCGGACACGCTGAACCGCGTTTTGTACGAGCCCATCCCGGCGCTCCGGCAGTCGAACCCGCAGGTCGCCGCTCCGCTCGAAGAAGCCGTCATGAAGGCGCTCGAGCGCGACCCCGCGCAGCGGTACGCCACGGCCGCGGAGTTCGGCGACGCGCTCGAAAAGGCGGCGCGCGAGGTCGGGGTCCTCGGCAGCCACAAGGACGTCGCCGCTCACCTCGAGTCCGTCCTCGGAACGGACATCTCCGCGCAGCGCGACGCCGTCCGCTCCTGGCTCGCGCGCAGCGAGCCGAGCCAGCGCTACAACCCAATGGGCGCCCCCTCGGGGATCATGCAGTCGGTGACGAGGGTCGAGGGCGTGCCCGGCGCCGGGGTCTCGAGCGTCTCCTCGGCAGTGATCCCGATGGCCGGCTCCTCGCCCTCGTCGGCGCCGATGCCGCCCTCGTCGTACGCCTCGCTCCCTCAACCGCGCAAGCGCATGTGGTTGTGGATTGCGGCGCCCGCGGCGGTCGTTCTGCTCGGCGTGGGAGGTTTCGCCCTCAAGCACGCTGCCACCCCGCCGCCGGCGGCCACCACCGTCGCGCCACCCCCCATCACGGCGGTCTCGCAGACCACCCCGCCCGCCGCCGTCGCGCCCCCCGTCGCGAGCCCCGCCGTCGCGGAGGTTGCCTCCAGCGCGCCCACCGCGGCCCCGACGCACACCTCGCACGCGGGCTGGAAACCTCCCCCGGGCACGGGTGTCCACTCCGGTACGAAGCCGCCGCCCACGTCGACGCAGACGGGGGCGACGCCCCCGCCGACCGCCACGGCGGCTCCCACCGTCGACGACATCTCCAAGAACCCCTATCGATGAAGGTTCCCTAGCGATGACTCGCGTTCCGCGCCATGCCGCGGTCGTGGTGCTGGTACTTTCGTGCATCGCGGCCTTCGCCGCCTCGTGCACGAGCACGCCGGGCCCCGTCGACCCCCGCTTCATGGCGCTCCACAACGCGTTCTCCGCGATGGGCCTCGCGCAGGTGGGACCGGTCCAGCAAGGCACCCTCGTCGAGGGCCGCGAGGCGCGCCTGCCGATCGAGTTGCAGGCGCAGTGCACGACGCTCGTGGCCATGGGCGGCGAGGGCGTGAGAGACATCGACCTGTCCGTGCTCGACCCGGCCAGCAACGTCGTCGCGCACGACGCGACCCACGACTCGCAAGCCGTGGTGCGCGCGTGCGTCGATCACCCGGGCAGCTACACGATGCTCGTCAAGATGGCGGCGGGCTCGGGCGATTTTCTCGCCGCGACCTGGACCGGGAACGCCGTCGGCGCCGCCCCGGCGGGCTCGGCGGCCATCGCAGCGCAGGCGGGGCAGGCGCAGGGCACGTGCGACTCGCCCATCCCCATCGTCCCCGGCGTCATCCAGGGCAACACCTCGCACGGCGAGTCGAACAACGAGTGCTCGGACCCTCAGTCGGACGGCCAGGAGCTCGTGTACCGCCTCGACGTGCAGTCCCAGAAGCGGCTGCTCATCGAGGTCGACGCGCACTACGACGCGGTGCTCTACGTCCGCAAGGACGACTGCAACTCGCCCGACGACGAGGTCAAGTGCAACGACGACGACCAGGGCAACGCGCAGCGCTCGCGCATCGACGTCGTCATCGACCCCGGCGTGTACTTCATCTTCGTCGACGGCTTCCGCAACGGCGCGGGCTCGTTCCGCATGAGCGTCGCGCTCCAGGACGTGCCGCAGCTGGCCGACGTGTGCCGCCAGGCGCGCCCGCTGGGGACGGCCGGCTCCACCCAGAACGGGACCACCCACGGCGCCTTCGATCTGGCCCACTCGTCGTGCAGCAGCAACTCGCCCGGGCCCGAGGTGCCGTACCACTTCGACCTCAGCCAGCGCTCGCGCGTGCGCTTCACGCTGGAGTCGAGCGACATGGAGCCGAACGTCTACGTCCGCAAGACCTGCACCGACGAGCACAGCGAGGTCGCGTGCTTCGACACCGACTCGGCGGTGAGCAGCCAGCAGGCGGTCTTCGTCGGATTGCTGGATCCAGGCGCGTACACCGTGTTCGCGGACACCAGCTCCCCCGACGCCGACAACGCGCAGTTTGCGCTGACCCAGGAGCTCGCCCCCGAGAACGGCACCGGCGGCACCGGCGACGGCTGCTCGGACGCGCTGCCGCTCACCACCTCGACGACCGCGTCGGGCGACACGTTCGACACCAAGGACGACATCAGCGGGCGCTGCACCGGCAACGGCGCGCCCGACGTCGTCTACCGCATCGACCTCGCTCGCCGGTCGCGCATCCGCGCGCGCTTCACCGAAGAGGAGGGCAAGAACGCGCACCAGGGCGGGCACGTGCTCGTGCTGCAGAAGACGTGCGGCGATCGCGCGACCGAGCTCGCCTGCGCCGAGTCGGTCGACGACGTCCTCGCGGCCGGCACGTACTACCTCGCCGTGGACGGCGCCACGCCGAGCTCGTTCGGCAAGTTCAACCTCGAGTACTCGGTGCAGGACGTGACGTCCCAGGAGGCC
>DATIQP010000276.1:0-18573 GCA_035470765.1 Polyangiaceae bacterium
CGAGGCTCTGCGCGTCAACGGCCACGCGCCGGGCGGCTACTGCGCGCTCGAGACGTCGAACTCGGTCGTGTGGTCCGGGATCCTTCCGGGCGGCGTCACCTGGTACCGCGGCAATGCGATCGACATCTCCGAGTACATGGCTGCGAACACGAGCTACGACGACAAGGTCGGCTTCCGCCAGATCAACGTGTCGCCCAACTCCATCCCGAAGGGGAGCATCATCGGCTGGCGCCGCGGCCAGTGCGGCTACAGCAGCAAGTACGGCCACATCGAGATCTCGGTCGACTCGACGTCGACCCGCGCGTGCTCGGACTTCTGCGGCTCGATCAAGAAGACCTGCGGCTCGCCTTACGTATTCATGCCGACCACGATCTGATGTCCTAGAATCCCCATCGTGCGCCGAGCGCCCGTCATCGTCGCCGTCACGATCGCCGCCGTGCTCGCGGCGGTCTACTTCGCGTGGCCGAAGTCGCCGCCGGAGCCCCGGGCGTCCGCCGGCCACGACACGCCGCAGGGCGAGCCTCGAACGAACCCCTCCAAAGGCTCGGCCGGCATCCAGACGACGGTCGTCGCGACCGCGGTGCCTTCGGCGGCGAAGGAGGACGGCGCTCATTTCGTCCCGTTCGGCGAAGGCTCGACCTCGCTCGGCCGCGGGACGACCGACGACGGCCGGCCCATCGCTCCGGCGAGCTTCCTCGCGGACGCGGACGGCCTGCTCGTGCTCGACCAGGAGAAGAGGCGGATCCTGCGCAGCGACGGGACGTCGATTCCCTTGCCCGGCAAGCACGCCGACGACATCGCGCGCGCGAAGGACGGCTCGCTCGCCGTCCTCGATCGCACCGAATCGAAGGAGGTGACGCTGCTCGACAAGAACGGCCGCGTGTACGGGCACCTGCCGCTCGAGGGCACGGGCATCGACGACCCGCGCGACGTCTCGCGCATCATCGTGTCCGGCGACGACGTCCTCGTCGAGCGCAACGGCGGCGGGCCCCTGCTCCGCCTCGGCGGAGCCGACGGCACGCCAGCCGCGGAGCGCACGGAGATCCAGGGCATCCCCACGCGGGACGGGAGATACTTGATCTCGGCCGGCGTCACGAACGAAGAGGAGGGCCGCGCCTGGGTGACGCTCGCCGATCGCGAGGCGGTGCATCGCTGGACGCGAGAGCTTCACTTCCCCTCCGTGCTCTCGGCGGTCGCGTTCCTCGACAGCGACAGCAACGGCACCGTGTGGGCCGTCCTGCTCGCAGGATCGACTCCCGCGGACTACGTGAACTGGGCCGTGTGCCTCGACCCCGCCACGGGCAATCTGCGAGGGAGCTTCACGCTCACGGCGGAGAACCCGCCGTGGGAGAGCTTCCGCGACTACGCGGTGCAGGACGGCGTCGGCCTCGTCGCTGCCAAGCGCAGCGAGAGCGGCGTGTCGTACGCGACCTACGCCTGCCCCTGACGCGCCGGTTGCCTACCGCAGGCGCCGCAGGTACGCGCCGGGATTCGACGGCTCGATGACCTCGATGAGCTCGGCTTCGTCGAGCTCCGACATCGCCCGCGGGACGATCTCCAGCGTGCGCTCGGCCTCGGGCTCGGTCGTCTGCACGTCGAGAATGCCCGAGTGATAGGCCGTCGCGACCGTGTCGTGGAGCGGCTCGTAGAGCGAGAGCTCGGAGGGACGGAAGAACTCCTCGGAGCCGAGCACGTCGCGAAAGACCCAGCGGCTCGCGCGCTCCGCCGGGACCTTCTTGAGCCCGGCGACCAGCGCCTTGCGCTCCGCTCGATCCAGGTCCGCCCGCGCCGCGAAGACGTCGGGCGGGATGCTGCCGAACGTGGTGAGGACGCGGATCTGCGCCTCGAGGTTGGCCAGGCGCGACCACGGGCCCGTGCTGCTGCCTCGGGGGCCGGCGACGGAGTAGGTCGCGCCGAAGTCCGCCTCGCCCGCGGCGACGGCGCGCACGACGCCCTCGTGCGAACCGACGAACGACTCGTGCACGAACGCGCCCGTGAGCTCGATGCCGAGGCGCGAGAGCTTCGCCCGCGGCAAGACGAAGCCCGACGCGCTGTGCCGGTCGACCCATGCGGCGCGCGTCCCGAGCAGGCTCGCCGGCCGCTCCAGCGGCGAGTCCGCGCGGACGATGATCGCGCTCGCGTACGAGGACGCGCGGACGCTCGCGAGCGGGACCGCCGCCCCCTCTCGCGCGAGCGCGAGGAACGGAATGGGCGGCAGCCAGGCGACGTCGATCTCGCGCTCGCGCACGGCCTTGGCGAGCTCCTGGTAGGAATCGAACGCGCGCGCGGTGACGTCGAGGCCGGCGAGCCGGCTGACGAGCGCGGCGAGCTGGGACATCTTCTTCTTCGCGACGTCCGTCGCGCCCGCGCCGGCCCAGCCCAGGACGAGGAAGTCTCGTGTCGCCACGCGGAGCCGAGCCATCCGGCTAGACTAGCTCAATCGCTCGGCGCCGGGAGCCGGCCGCCGAGCTCGAAGTCGCTCCGCGGGAAGGCCCACCGCCTTCGCGTGCGCGAGAACGTCTTCTGGGAGATCTCCACCTTGGCGCGATCGGTCGTGCAGATCCACGGCTCGAGCTTCTTCGGCGCGCGCCTCCCGAACGCAGGCTCGAAGAGCGCGACGTTGATCCCGCGGGCTCTGGCGCGCGCCGACACGAACAAGAGCGCCTCGACGCCCGCGGCGCGAAGGGCCGCGCCGACGGCGTGGGTCGTCTCGTAGGAGACGGGCGAGGCGAGCTCGGCCGCGTGCTCGGCGAACGGAGGGCGCGTCAGGTCGACGCCGCGCTTGGCTTCGACGACCGCGGCGAACGACGCGAGCTCCACGGTGATCGGCGCGATCGGTGCGGCGGTTCCCTCGAGGAAGAGGAGCCGGTAGTACGCGACCTCCGCGAAGCACGTCGCGAGGTCCTTCGAGCCGTACCAGATGCCCCGCTCGGCCCGCGTCCCGAAGCGCGACCCCCAGCGGAGGGGCGGGTGGCGAAAGGGGGTGGCGAGGAGGTAGTGCAGGCCTCGAAACGCCCCGCCCTCCGGGAGCGGCGGCTTCACGCGGTCCACCAACTGCTCGAGCAGCGCTTGCTCGGCGTCGGAGTCGACGAGCTTGCGCGTCGCCGTGAGGCTCTGCGACTCCACCACGCGCCACGCGTCGAGCGCCATCGCGCGCACCTTCATCGAGGCGATGGCGCGAGCGACCCAGGCCGAGCTCCTCTGCGCCATCGCGCTCAGAGCTTGCCGCGCATGGCGTCGAGGTACTGCGCGACCTCGACGAGCCCGAGCGCCGTCTGCACGCGCTCGCGCGGGACGCCGCCGAGGTGGACGTTGTGCGCGCCGAACCACGCCCGCGCCTTCGCGTCGCTGCCGCCGACGAGCGCGTCGAGGCTGCGGAACACGCGTACGAGCAAGAGCGCGAGCTCACCCTCCTTGCTCTGCGCGTCGAGCAGCTTGCCACTCGACCACCGCGAGACGGTCGCCTCGCTGACGCCGATCACCCGCGCGAGCTCTTTCTGCGACAGCCCGAGCGCCGCCGCGGCCCGCCGAGTCGCCTTGGTGACGACGGCGTTCGGGTCGGGAGAGGATGCGGCCGCGGCGAGACCCATGTTTCACATGCAATACTCTGCATGGCTCGTTGCAGGTGCAATACCGCGACGATCAGCCGCCTGCGACGGGCGGAATCAACGCGAGCGTGTCTCCGTCGGCGAGCCGCTGATCGGCCGTGGCGAACTCCTCGTTGCGCGCGATGCGCACCGCAGACATCCGACCCGCGAGCTCGGGGTGTGCGCGCTCGATCCACGCGGCGAAATCGCCGACCGAATCCACGCCGGCGGGCAGCGTGTGCTCCTCCTCGGCCACGTGGAGCAAGTCGCGGATGGCTGCAAAGTACAGGACCTTCACGCGCATGAGACGACGATCTCACCGTACTGGTCGGAGCGCAACGACCAGGCCCTATACTCCGCGGACACAGCCATGTTCCGATACCTCGTCGCCGCCCTCGCGCTCGCGAGCTGCCGCCCTGCCGTGCCCGCGGCCGACGCGCCGGACGCGCGCGCGCCGCCGGCTGCTCCGGCGGAATCGACCCTGCCCATCGCGAGCGAGAGCGCGCAGGCCCAGCCGGCGGATTCGTCCGCGCCGTTCGTCGCCAACCACGCGCTCATGCTGGCGATCGCCGACGGCAACCTGTCCTTCGCGAGCCTCGTCGATCCGCGCGCCGGCGTCGTCCTGATCGACCACAGCGGCGATCCCAGCGGCGGCGGGAGGGGCGCCCCGCGCGCGCCCGACGGCGTGCGGTGCGGGAGCACGCTCACGGCCTTGCTCGATCACTGGAGGAGTCGCCTCGCGGACGCGCGCACCGGGTTGCGTGCGACGTACGCGGAGGCCCCCCTGACGTGCCGGACGGCGCCCGACCCGGCGTGCGTCTGGCGCGGGCTGAGCGAGTGGTCCCCGACGGTTCACTTCCTTTTTCGCGCGGGCGGGCCCCGCGGGCTGGTGCTTCGCGCGATCGTCCTCGAGGACGAGCTCGGTGTGGACCCGGAGACGGTGGCCGCCAAACGCAGCCGCATCCTGCCGGCCGTGGCGCGGCTCGAAGCCGGCGGCTGCGCGCGCTGAGCCGGCGCGAGGAAGCCGCGCTTTCCGGTAGACCGCGACCGGGGCTTCCGACTCCGGACTATCGCGTTCAAAAGGGGGATACGCTGCTCTTGATCGGTCTCCACGACGCGGTCGAGAAGTTCCTCGCCGAAGGATGGGAATGAGAGACGCGCGACCCTCATGATGACGTCGTTCGAGTCCGCCTTCGTCCTGCTCTTCGCCATCGCGACCGGCGTCGCGCTCCTGGCGCGGCGCATCCGGGCGCCGTACACCGTCGCGCTCGTGCTCGCGGGCCTGGCCCTCGGATCGCTGCGCACGCTGTCGCCGCCGCAGCTCACCAAGGAGCTGATGTTCGGGCTGTTCCTCCCGGGCCTGCTCTTCGAGGCGGCGTTCCACATCGAGTACGCGCGCTTCCGGCGCAACCTCTTCATGATCGTGAGCCTCGCGGTGCCGGGCGTCGCGCTCGCCATCGGCGTGACCTCTCTCGTCGTGACGCCGGTCGCGCGCGTATTCCATCTGGCGAGCGGCTTCGGCATCAAGGACGCGCTCGTCTTCGCGGCGCTCATCGCGGCCACCGATCCCATCGCGGTCGTCGCCATGTTCAAGAGCCTGGGCGCGCCCAAGCGCCTGGGCGTGCTCATCGACGCGGAGAGCCTGCTCAACGACGGAACGGCGGTCGTCTTCTTCACCATCGTCATGGGCCTCTTCACGGGCCACGACACGTCCATTTCCCACGCCGCGGTCGATTTCGTGAAGGTCGTGGGCATGGGCGTCATCGCGGGCGCGCTCGTGGCCTTCGTGGCGTCCGCCGTCATGCGGTTCGTCGACGACGCGATGATCGAGATCACCATCACCACCGTCGCGGCCTACGGCTCGTTCTCCCTCGCGGAGCAGCTCCACGTCTCGGGCGTCATCGCGACGGTGACGGCGGGAATGATCCTGGGCAACCACGCGCGGCGCGAACGCATGAGCCCGTCGACGCGCGTGGCGATCGCGTCGTTCTGGGAGTACGTCGCCTTCGCGCTGAACTCGGTCGTCTTCCTGCTCATCGGCTTCCAGGTCCGCATGGGCGAGCTGCTCGCTTCGTGGAAGATCATCATCGTCGCTTACCTCGGCGTCACCGTGGCGCGGGCGGTGGTCGTCGCCGGAGTGACCGCGGTCTTCGCGCGGACGAGAGAGCGAATCCCGTGGTCTTGGAGCGTCGTGCTCGTGTGGGGCGGGCTGCGAGGCGCCCTCTCGATGGTGCTCGTGCTCTCGACCCCGCCGGATCATCCGTACCGCCAGATGCTCGTGACCATGACGTACGGCGTGGTGCTCCTGTCGCTGCTGCTGCAGGGCCTCACCATCAGCCCTCTGCTTCGCCGCCTCGGCGTCGCGGGCACGCGGGGCGAGAGGGAACCCTACGAGCTGCTCTACGGCAAGCGACGCGCGGCCGGCTCCGCGCTCGTGGCGCTCGGCGAGATGCTCGCCAAAGGCCAGGTGAACGAGCGCGTCGCCGCGGAGGTGCGCGCCGACTACGAGAAGACGATCGCCGACACCGACGCCGCCATCCGCGATCTTCACGTCGAGGCGTCCGCGCTCGCCGAGGAGGAAGCGGTCGCGCTCCGGCGTTCGCTGCTGGTCGTCGAGAAGGACGCCGTGCTCGAGGCGGAGCGGCACGGAATGGTGGGCGAGGCGGCGGGCGAGTCCCTTCTTCGCGACATCGACGCGCGCACCGAATCCGTCGGAGGAGCGGCGCGCGAGAAGGACGAGTGAGGAGTCTTGGCCATGCCGGTCCCGACGATCTCGAGCGGTGCGCTGAAGAAACTCGTGTCGGGCGCGAGCGCCCGCGGGGCCGACGCCGACGCCATCCTCCGTGCGGCCGGCGTGCCGCCCAGCGCGCTCGAGGAGGCGGACTCGCGCGTTCCGATCGCGTCGCTGCACGCCGCGTGGGATCGCCTGCTCGAAGCGCTCCCGCGGATCGACGTCGAGACGGCCGCCTACGCGCCGGGCGACTACGGCATCGTCGGCTTCGTCGTGATGAACAGCGCCACCCTCGCGGACGCGCTGAAGCACCTCGTCCGCTACGTCGGTCTGTGGACGGACGACCCCGCGTTCGAGCTCGAAGGCGCGACGGTGCGGTTCACGTACCGTCACGCGTTCCGGGACAGCCCCGGCATGCGACGCGCGACCGAGGCCGCGCCCGTCGAGATGGTCCACGGCGCGCGCCTGCTCACGCGATCGCGCGTCGTGCCGCGGGAGGTCCGCTTCGCCCACGGCCCGCCGGACGACGTCTCGGCGTACACCCGCTTCTTCGGTTGCCCCGTTCGCTTCGACGCCGAGGACCACGCGATCGTCTTCCGGTCGGAGGATCTCGACCTTCCGCTCGCCCAGGCCGACGCGCAGCTCGGCGCGTTCTTGCGCGGGCACGCCGAGAGCGCGCTCGCCAAGCGCGGCACGGAGGACTCGCCGCTCGACGGCGTCCGGCGCATCCTCGCCCAGGAGCTCCAGCGCGGCGTGCCGTCGATCGACGTCGTGGCGGCGCGCATGGCGACGAGCGAACGAACGCTCCGCCGGCGCCTCGAGGCCAGCGGGACGACCTTTCGCGCACTGCTCGACGAGACGCGCGCCGAGCTCGCGCGCTCGTACGTCGCCGACGCGCGCATGCCGCTCGCAGAGGTCGCCTTCATGCTCGGATTCTCCGAGCCGAGCGCCTTCCACCGCGCCTTCAAACGCTGGACGCGGACCACGCCCGCCGCTTTCCGCGCGAAGACACGCGAATCGCACCGCGGGCCCTAGCCGCGACGGCCGGACGGCCAACGGGGTCGTTCCGGGCGCGGTGTGTGATATCAAAGCAAGAACCGCGATATGCTCCTCGGGTTCCTGCTCTGGCTCCTCGCCGTACCCGCCGCGCTGTGCAGCGGCTACCTCGGCTTGCTCGCCTTCGCGGGGAAGCGCAAGGCCGCCCCGGCGCCGAGCAGCGATCCGAGGACGCGCTTCGTGGTGCTGGTGCCCGCGCACCAGGAGCAGGCTCGAATCGCGTCGACCATCACTGGCTTGCTCCTCGTCGACTATCCGCGCGAGCTCTTCGAGGTGTTCGTGGTGGCGGAAAACTGCAAGGACGCGACCCGTGAGAACGCCGTGCAGGCCGGCGCCCAGGTGATCGACTACTTCGACCCGACCCGGCCGGGCCGCGGGCCAGCCCTGGCCCACGCCTTCGACCAGCTGCTCGCGCGCGCCAACGTGCCCGACGCCATCTTCGTCGTGGATCCGGACGCGGTCGTGTCGCCGAACGTGTTGCGCGTCCTCGGGGCGCACCTCGAGCAGGGCGCGCGGGCGATCCAGATCGACTTCGACCTCCGCAACCCGGGGTCGTCGTGGGGCACTCGGATGAAGCGGCTCGCGCTGGCCGCGTTCCACCGGCTCCCGTCGATCGCGCGCGAGCAGCTGGGCCTCTCCGTGGGCCTCCCCGGCGACGGGATGGCCTTCGCCGTGGAGACGCTGCGCGAGGCGCGCTACCAGGGCACCGCGGGCGACAACGCCTACGCCATCGAGCTCGCCCGCAAGCACCGACGCGTTGCCTACGCCCACGAGGCGTGCGTGCTGGGCGACCTCGGGCCGACCCGGAGCGCCCCGCGCCGTCGCTGGCGCTCGAACGGGCTCTCGCTCGGCGCCCAGGCGATACCTGCGCTGCGCGAAGCGTGGGCCGCCCGAAAGGACCGCGCGCGCAGCCTCATGCTCCTCGACCTCGCGGTGGACCTCGTCGTCCCGCCGCTGTGGGCGCTCGCGCCCGCAGTGTTCCTCGGCACGCTCGTCAGCGTGGTGTTCAGCCCTTGGTCGCTCGCCTGGCTACCCTGGGGAGCCTCGCTCGGCGCGCTCGTCTTCTACGCCGTGAGGAGCTTCTCGCTCGAGAACACCGAGGGCTGAACGAGGCCGGCAGCCGTCGGCGGCAGCCCGTGCTACGCGCGCCGGATGGTCGTGAAGAGCGCCTTCGGGTGCGGCTCGTTCTGACCCTGGTAGACGGTCTCCTGGACGTCGACGACCGCGAGCCCGTGCGCGTCGAAGCATGCGCGAACGTCCTCGGGCGTGAAGCGGTGAGGGCCTTGGGTGCCCGGTTGCAGGTGACTGAACGTCTTCAAGAAGAACCACCCGCCCGGAGCGAGCAGCCGGCGGATGGTGCGCGCGTAGTCCGCCCGGCTCCCGGGCGAGATGACGTGGAAACAGCCGCGATCGAAGATCACGTCGAAGGGCCCCGCGAGCTTGGTCGCGAGGATGTCGTCCTCGACGAACGCCACATGCACACCCCTCGCCTTCGCCTTGCGCTCGGCGTACGCGAGCGCCGCGGCCGACACGTCGGCGGCCGTCACGACGAAGCCGCGCTCGGCTAGCGCGATCGCCTGCGTGCCCGGGCCCGAGCCCAGGTCGAGCGCACGCCCCGAAACCACGCCGCGTCGCTCGAGAGCCGCGGCGAGATCGGGATCGATCGCCGGCCAGTACCAGGGGAGCGCCTCGATGCCGTCGCTGCGGTAGAGCTCGTCCCAGCCCGGGAACCCGCGAGGTTGCGTCATGGTCTGCCTGGTGGATCCGTAAGGCTGTTGGTCGCGGGGGGCAATCGCGATGCTTCGGAACGGCGTCACGTTCTCGCCGCGGCGAGCGACAGTCCAGTAGACGATGAGAACGCCGAGAAGGTGGAGCTGGGGTGCGGTGCTCCTCGCCGCGCTGGCGGGGTGCGGCAAGGCCCCGGCGATCACGGCAGATCGCGCGGCCGGTGGCGCGGTCGTCGTCGCGGACGCGTCGCAAGACGCCCCGCTCGACGCCGCCCCGGACGCCGGCGACGCGGGCGCCGACGCTTGCGTCGCTGGCGAGACCTGGGACGCCAAGGTGCGGTGGCGCAAGACGTGGCACGCGGAGATCGGGACGATGCTCCCCGGGCCGCTCGAGCTCGTGGTGCCGCGCATGGGCGCGCGGAGGCCGATCTACCCGGACTGCGCGATGGCCGGCGGAGGCTGCGGCGATTGCTCGAGGCCGCCCTCGCCCGACTCCGTCTCCTGCGAGCTCACCGCGACGCACGTCACGGTCGACGTCGGCGTCGACGACGTCGGGCCGACCTACGTCGAGGTCGTCCAGCGCGGCGACGCGATCGTCGCGAACTGGACCCGCGGCGGCTTCGTCGGCGGAGTAGGCACGATGGTGCCCGAGACGAAGTCGACCGACGTCCTGTTGAATCTGCCGTGCGCGGTCCACGTGCGCTTCGTCCGCTGATTGGTGCGCCTGCTGCGCGGGCTACTTGCAGCAGATGGTCGTGAGATCGCTGAAGACGACGCCGCCGTCCGCGCTCACCGCGGTGCCCGCGCACGATGCCGTGTTGTTCGTCGGCGCGTACGCGTAGCCTCTCCACGTGCGGTTGCCGTTGACGGTCGTGCAAGTGCCGTCCGCGGGGACGGCCTGGGCGCCCAACGTGCACCCCGTGTTGCCGTAGATCGTCGCGGTGCCGACGCAGGCGCCCGCGTCGAACGTGCAGTCGCACGCCGTGCAACTCCGCGTGTCGGAGATCGACGTGCCCACGAGGTGCTGCGTCGGGAAGCCGCTCGGGCACGCGTTCACGCCCGTTTGGGAGATGCACATCGTGAAGGGCGCGGGATCGGGCACGCAGACGCCGGCGTCGCCGCAGCCGGCGTCGCCGGGCGTCCCCGTGAATCCGCACGTGCGACCCTGGTGCGCGTAGCCGACCGGCGGGAGCGTCTGCGACGGGACCGCCGTACAGCTCCCGCCGCTCGGCGTGGGGCCGATGACGGCGATGCTCGCGCCCGACGACGTGCCGAACTGCGTGAGCGTGTTGCAGCCCGCGGTGGCAGGGTCGGTCTGGCTCGTGATGTTGTCGCAGGTGCCGTTCGTGCCGGCCGTGATCGTCACGCTGCCCGCCGTGCAGCTCGGATCGGTCTTCGTGCATCCGCAGGCGCACGTCGCGGGGCCCGCGTCGATGTCTTCCTCGACGTCCGTGGGCGTCGCGTAACCGGTCGCGCACGAGGTTCGCGAATCGGGCGCGTAGGCCGCCCACGACCACCCGCTGGGGAGATCGGACACGCAGATGCCTGGGTTGCACGACGGCGGGAAAGGCGATGCATCCCCCCCGTCCGCGACGACGACGTCGCTCTTCACGTCCGGCTGCGCGTCGCCGCCGCCCGTCTCCTTCCCGCTCGAGTCGACGGAGCCGTCGACCTGGTCGGTGTATCCGCCGAGACCGATGATGTCGCCGCAACCGGCGACGGCCATGGCCGCAAGCAAGCATGCCGTCCGCGTGCGCATCAGAACGAACCTCCGATTGCTGCGCCGCCAGGCGCCACGAACAAGCGCGCCTGCACCGGCGCGCCCTTCGGTGTGACGATGAACGAAGTGGCCGAGAGCGCGAGCGCCACGGCGCCCGTGACGACGAGCACCGTGGAGACGTCCGCGAAGGTCCACGCCTCGTTGATCGACTGCCGGCCGATCGCGTCGCATGTCTTGTTCGGACAGTGCGGGTCGGCGTTGCTCTTGTCCGCGACCGAAAGCCCGAAGAACACCAAGCCCGTCCCGAGCGCCGCGATGCCGATGCCGCCGGAGACCCACGCGACCGTCTTCCAGCCGCCGTGGCCGCTCGCCGCCGGATGCGCGGCCGGCGGAGGCGTGTGCTCGGCGTCGAAGGGTGTCGGCTCCTGCGCGCTCGACACCTCCTGCGAGGCGGCTTTCCGCAGCTTGACGTCGACGGTCGTGCTCTCTCCCGCGGCGAGCGTCCTGTCTTCGGTGAACACGACGTAACCCGGTGCCGTCACCGTGATGGTCGCGTCGCCCGGGGTCATGCGGAGCGGCTGCATCGGCGTCGTCCCCGCGGCCTTGCCGCGGACGGCGACGCTCGCGCCCGGGACCTCGCACCGGACGACGAGCGTCGACACGTGCGACGCGATCTCCGCCATCGTCTTGGCGAGGTTCGGGACCTTCGCCTTGAGGTCGGGGGGCGCCGTCGCGACGAACCGATCCAGCTCGTCGAGGGCCGCGGGAAAGTCCCCCAGACTCTGGAGCGCGCGGCCGCGGTTGTAGTGGATCGCCGGGTTCGGGACGATCGCGAAGGAGGCGTCGTACTTCTCCAGCGCCTCGTGGAACTTCGACTCGTGAACGAGCGCGTCGCCTTCTTTCTTGAGCGCGGCGGCGCGCGCCTGGTCGGCGCGACTCGCGTCGGCCGGCTGCGCCAAGGCCGGCGCGCTCAGGGCGACCAGCATGGCGACGCAAGCGAACCGATTGAAGTAGGCCATGGTCCCCAACCTTTCAGAGCCTTCAGAGCGTCAGCGGATCGCCGGCGGCGGTCTGCGCGGCCGCGGCGGGTTTCTTCGTCGTGGGCTGCGGCGCAGTCCGCGCGGGAGCAGCGGCGTGGACGGGCGCCGGCCTCGCGATCGCGGCCGCGGATGCGGCCGGCGCCGCGGTCGCCCCCGTCGCGGTCGCCTTCGTCGCAGGCGTCGCGGTCGTCTCCGTCGTCACAGCCATCGTCGTCGTTGGCGTCGCGGTCGTTTGCGTCACGGTCGCCGGCGTCGCGGTCGTCTCCGTCGCCGTGGTCTTCTCAGTGGCTGGGGTCGTCGCGGTGGCAGCCGGGCTCGGCGGCGGCTTGTCATCCGTCACCGGTTCGGCTTTTGCGGTCTGCCCCGGCGGCGGCGAGCCGCTGCCCGTTTCCTGGTGACCGAGGTACCAGCCGACGACGCCGGTCAGGCTCGCGACGACGATGAGGGAAACCATCCACGTCGCCGTCGGCGAGTGTTTCTTCTGCCGGTCCTCGATGATGATCGTCGGCGTGTTGGACGCCGGCTTTGCCTTCGGAATCGACAGCGGCACCGTGGGCTCCGCATCGTCGAGGGGCGGCGGCGGCGTGGCGATGAGCGGCGAGGCGAGGACCGGCGACGGATCCCTCGCGAGGAGCGGCGAGACGATGACCTTGGGCTCGGGCGCCGGCGTCGGCTCGTCGGCCGTGACGGCGTCGTCCGCGCCTGCGCCATCGTCCGAGACGAGCGCGTCGTCGTCGAGCAGCGGTATGTCCGAAGACTGCGGCGTCGGCTCCTCGTCGACGGAGACCGCGTCCGCCGGGGGCGCCAGGCCTGGCAGCGTGGCCTTCGCGCCGCGTGGGGGCGCGCGCGCCGGGATCCGCGGCGAGTTGTCCGGGCCGAGCTCGGTCGCCACCATGTACGGCAGCCCGGCCTCGCTCTTGCCAACGTCGAGCACCTTCGCGCCGTCCGCTTCACGCTGGAAGCGAGCGAGCGTCGCGGCGTTCGACAGCGCGTCCTGCTGGAGGATCTTGATCCAGACACGTTGCGCTCGCGACGTGTCGGTCGCCTCGTAGAGGATCACACCGCCGCTCTCCGCGAGCAGGCGCTCGACCCTGTACTTCTGCGAAAGCGTCGTACCGACTTTCAGCGGGCCCACGATCGGTCACTCTAGCAGCTGTCTTGCGTCACTTGCACAGGACGTAGCCGACCGCACTACTTGCGCTCGGTAGGCAAGTCTTGCCGGAATCGGGCTGACAGAGCTCGTCGTCGCCGGGCTCGCAGAGCCGGTAGGCAAGGCCCGCCTCGGGGTAGTCGCAGTCGAGGGCCGGGGTACAGGCCACCGTGCTCGGAGGCGTCGTCCCGAGGGCGCAACAGACCTCCCCGGCGTGCCCCTGCTTGTCGCAGTTGTCGGGTCGGTCGCACGCGATGAGTTGTCCGCCATCGCAGTCCCCTCCGTCGTCGTCGATGCACGCGTAAGCGTAGACGGCGCCGCCGTCGGCCAGCGTGCTCTTGCGGCTGCAACAACCCTGCGTGACGGCGTTGCACGTGGTCTTTCCGCAGGAGAGGGGGCTGTAGGGAGGCGGCGCTGCCTCGGCCTGCGCATCGCCGTCGAGCCCGGCGTCGAGGCTGGCGGCCTCCGCGTGCACGTCTCCCAGCGAAGCGTCCTGTGCGCGCGGGATCCCGTCGTCGATGCCGAGGATGCTGGCGCACGCCGCGAGGGTCATCCCAGCCCCCAGCGACACGGCCGTCCACGTCAGTGCGGTAGGCGGTCGTCGCATCCGGCCAGGATAGCCTCAGCGTGCGCCGATGGGCCAGCCCCCGCACCCCGGCTCGCCACGCCTTCGAGGAGAACTGCCACGACCGAGGATTCGGGCGTCGTGGCCGATCGCCGCAGCGCCGCCCGCGAGCCCGCGCCCGGAACGATTGTCGGTGGCGAGCCATTTGCAGCCGCTCGCCACGATGACTTTCCCTTGGACCGCGACGCCGTCGAGTGATGGGGCATCGCGTACGGGTGGCCGCATGGCGAAGGTCGACGTCGGAGTCGTGATTGCCGGGAAATACGCGCTCACGCGGCTCCTCGGCGCTGGCGGCATGGGGCAGGTCTGGCTCGCCAGGCACACGGCGCTGCACCAGGACTTCGCGATCAAGCTCCTCGTACCGCCCGAAAGCGACTTCGAGAACGCCGCGACCTCCCGCCGACGCTTCGAGAACGAAGCGCAGATCGCGGCGGCCCTCTCGCGAATGACCCGCCACATCGTGGCCGTCATCGACTTTGGCGAAGACCAGGGGATGTTCTACCTCGTGATGGAGCTGCTCCAGGGCATCACGCTCGAGGCGCGCCTGGAACGCGGCCCTCTCGGCATCGCCGAGGTCGGGAGCGTGATCGCGGATGTGGCCAAGGGCGCGGAGGTCGCCCACTCCCAGGGCATCGTCCACCGAGACCTCAAGCCGGCGAATGTCTTCCTCGCTCGGGAGCCCGACGGAACGAGTGTCGCAAAGCTCTTCGACTTCGGCATCGCCCGGCTGTCACGGCGCATCGTGCCCGCGCGCTCGCCCGGGGCATCCGCCGACCCGACGAAGCTCACGGTGAGAGGCGTCGTCCTCGGAACACCGGCCTACATGAGCCCCGAACAGGCGATGGGCGAGACCACCGACGCGCGCGCCGACGTGTGGGCGCTCGCAGTCATGGCCTTCGAGGCGCTCGCAGGAGACATCCCCTTCGCGGGCGCCACGCTGGAAAAGACGCTGATCCGCATCTGCAACTGCCGAGCGACGCCCCTGCGGGAGCTGCTGCCCGGCGCCACGCCCGAGCTCGACGCCCTCTTCGCCAAGGCGTTCGCCCCCGACATCGCGCAGAGGTTCCAGACCGCGAGCGAATTCGTGACCGCGCTCACGCGCTGCCTTCCGGCGGCAGGTTCCGGGCGCATGCACGTCCCCGTCAGCCAGCAGGCGACCACGATGGCGGCCATGGAAGCCGCCCCGCCGGCGCGTTCGCGTTCCAGCGCGTGGCTCGTCGCCGCTTCCGCCGCTCTCGTCCTCGCGCTCGCCACCGCCTCCGTTCGCTACGCGGCCCAGGGCCACCCCGCCCCCGCCTCGATTCTGACTCCGTCTCCGTCTCCGTCTCCGTCTCCATCTCTGACTCCGCTTCCGTCCCCGTCCCCGTCTCCGTCTCTGACTCCGTCTCCGCCTCCGTCCACACGCCCCACCCCCTTCACGAGCGCCTCCTCCAAGCGCATCGACCGCAGCGCCGTCTTCTGACCCGAATGCCGCGAACCCACGTGCGGCGAGTTGACGATCTCCCCGCGCGCCCCCAAGAAGGAGCCACGTGACCTACACGCCGATCGCCGACTACGCGCTCATCGGCGACTGCCACGGGTCGGCGCTCGTCTCCCGAGAGGGCGCAATCGACTGGGCCTGCGTCGCGCGATTCGACGACGGAGCCATGTTCTGCCGGCTCCTCGACCAGGACAAGGGCGGGACGTTCTCGCTGACGCCGCGCGAACGCACCTCGGTCACCCGTCGCTATCTCCCCGACACGAACGTGCTCGAGACGACCTTCACGACGAAGACGGGCACCGCGCGCGTGCTCGACTGCTTCACCATGCGCGCGCACGGCCGAACACAACCCTACCGCCAGCTCTTGCGAGTCGTCGAAGGCGACCGCGGCGCGGTCACGTTCGACGCGCTGATCCAGCCGCGCTTCGACTACGCGAGCCTCCGGCCGTGGCTCCGTCACTTCCCCGATCGCGGCGTCTACTCCGCGGTCGGAGGGGACGACGCGTTCGTGCTCCAGGCCGACGTCCCGCTTCGGATCGCGGAGGAGGACGCGAGCTTTCGTGGCGAGGTCGCGGTCCGCGGGGGGCAGCGGCGGCGCTTCTCCATCGTCGCCCAGCCGCCATACGACATGAAGCTCGAGCGGCTCCCGGACGGCGCCATCGATCGGCGCTTGAATGCGACCATCGCGTGGTGGCGCCGCTGGGTGAAGCGCGGCAGCTACGACGCGGCGTACCGCGGCCCGGTCGTGCGCTCGGCGCTCCTGCTGAAGCTACTCACGTGCGCGCCGACGGGAGCGGTCATCGCAGCGCCCACGACGTCGCTGCCGGAGCGGCCAGGCGGTGAACGCAACTGGGACTACCGTTTCTCCTGGGTGCGCGATTCGGCGCACACGCTCGCCGCGCTCTTCGCCGTCGGTCACCCCGAGGTCGCGACTGGCTTCAAGCTCTTCATCGAGCGCGCCACCGCCGGCCACGCCGACGATCTGCAGGTCGTCTACGGTTGCTACGGCGAGCGCCGCCTGACCGAAGAACAACTGAACTACCTGGACGGCTACGGAGGCTCGCGCCCCGTTCGGGTCGGAAACGGCGCCGCGCGCCAGCGGCAGCTCGACGTCTACGGCGAGCTGCTCAACGCGGCCCACCTCTGGCGCCGCGCGGGCACTGGCGTCACCGAGGACGGCTGGCGGTTCTTGCGCGGATTGGTCGACGCCGCGTGCGCGCACTGGAACGAGCCCGATCGCGGCCTCTGGGAGGTGCGCGGCGAGCCGCGCCACTTCGTCGAATCGAAGGTGATGTGCTGGGTCGCGCTCGAGCGGGGCGTCCGCGCGGCCGAGGAGCTCGGGCTGGCGTGCGACCTCGAGCGTTGGCGGTCGGTGCGCGAGGAGATCCGCTCCACGATCGAGCGGAAAGGGGTCGACCCGGGGCATGGCGGCTTCGTGCAGAGCTTCGGCTCGCGCGAGGTGGACGCGAGCCTGCTGCTGCTCCCGATCGTCGGCTTCGTCGACGCCAACGATCCGCGCATGCGCGCCACGGTCGACGCGATCGAACGCGATCTGTGCGACGGGCTCCTGGTTCGACGCTACCGGCCCGGCGCGGCCCCCGACGGGCTCCACGGAGGAGAGGGCGCGTTCCTCATGGCGTCGTTCTGGCTCGTCGACGTGCTCGCGATGCAGGGCCGCCTCGCGGAGGCGGAGTCGCGGTTCCAGCGCCTCCTCGCGCTGGCCAACGACGTCGGCCTTTTCTCGGAGGAGTGCGACCTGTCCAGCCGCGAGCTGCTCGGGAACTTCCCGCAAGCGTTCACGCACATGGCGGTCATCAACTCCGCCGAGCAGCTCTACCGCCTTCGTTCGGGCGGCGACCACAAGTGCTCGGTGACGGAGCGCGGCAACGTCCGCGCGAATCGTCCCATCGGTCGCGACACGCTCCACCACACGCAGTCGCCCCATCGACCTGCGCCCTCCCGACGCCGCGCGTCGCGCTAGGCGCGCGGCTCACCATTCGTCACCGATCGAGGAGCTTACTCCTCGTCGCCGAACGGGAACGCTCCACTGCCGTTGCTGGTGCTCTGCACGAAGTAGTCGTGGGTGAAGGTCGCGGAGAGCCCGACGAGCATGCCCGGGTTCGACCCGGGCAACTGGCCGTAGACGTAGCCCGTGGCGGACGTCAGATATCCCATCCACCGGAAGCTCGGCGGGAGCCCGCTTGCGCCGAGGCTGGTCCACGGGATCGCGACCTCGCGTATCGTGGCGTTGCTCGCGCTCGCGCAGACGGTGACCGTGCCCGTCTTCGCCCAGGCGCTGCCGGTCACGGTGCGAGCCTCGTCGTAGCTCGCCTTGGCGTAGACGACCGCATCGGCCAAAAAGGAGAGCTTCGCGACGTCCGTGCCGTCATACGCCTCCCCGGCGGACAATCCGGCTCCGGAATATCCGACGTAGAGGACGAGCGCTTCTTCGACGTTCGCGCCCTCCACGGCGACGTACAGAGCGTTCGCGTCCCAGGTCACGCGCCATGTTTGTCCGGTCGGCGTCGGCATCTCGTTGTTCGCGCCGCCGTACTCGGCGGCCGTCACGACGCCATCGCACGCGGGGCTCGACCACATCGAGCCGCCCGCGTCGGGTCCCGCTTCGACGGAAGCCTCCGCTGCGTCGGTCGGCGCCGCGTCGCGGACGGACAAGTCGACGGGCGCGATGCCTCGGGGGCCGCGACTCGCGAGGTTCGTGCTCGGGGCGCTCGCGTCGTCGGCGGGGGGCGGCGCCTCGCCGATGGGAAGCCCGTAGGCGCAGCCGAGGATCGAGCTCGAGACGATCGCGAACCAGCCCCGTTTCATGGGGCGTGACTCTAACATGAGGCGCCAAACGGCAAGCCGATTTCCCGTCGCTTTTTCGCGGCACGTCGCCGCTGGACGAGGCCCGGGCGCGGCGGTAGGCTGCGCCACGTCACTCAGACGTGAGTGACGTTTGGAGGGCCCGATGCGCGCTGCAGCTTCGTCCTTGGTCACGCTGCTCTTGCTCGTGGGGTGTGGCGATGCGACGGGCGCGACGGTCGACGGCTCGGTGGGTCCCGACGGTGCCGCGCCCGCGACGGACGCCGGATGCTGCGCGCCGGCCGACGGAGGGGACGGCGTCGCTCCGGCGCCCGCGTGCGCCGACACCGGCAAGCCGCTCGGCGACTTCCGCGAAGAGACGATCTACTTCCTCATGACCACGCGCTTCTTCGACGGCGATCCGAGCAACGACTACTACGATCGCGATCGTGTGGTGCTCGGCGACCCGACCTGGCGCGGCGACTTCAAGGGCCTGATCCAGCAGCTCGACTACATCCACGACACGCTCGGCTTCACGGCGATCTGGATCACGCCCGTCGTGGAGAACCGCAGCGGCCTCTCGTACCACGGCTACCACGGCTACGACTTCACGCGGGTCGACCCGCGCCTCGAGTCGCCGGGGGCCACCTTCCAG
>DATIQP010000277.1:0-4454 GCA_035470765.1 Polyangiaceae bacterium
CGTCGCACGACGGACCGCTGTCGCTCTTCGTCCACGACCGTGAGCGCGGCGGCGTCGTGTGCATGCGACACCTCGAGCGCCTCATCGACTGAAGCAGAAGTCACTTGAACCGACCGAGTCTTGACCGAGAGCTGGGGTCGACATGCGGCAGCGAGACGCAGCGGCCGAGCCGCCACGTTGCAGCCTCAGGCCGACTGGGAGGCCAGACGCCCGGTGGCTTGGGCATGCCGACACGGCACGTGCCGGTCCCGCCGGAGACTTCACGCTGCCGCTTGTTGGCGACCAGCGTGGCGCAAGACCATCAAGTCGAGTGGTCCGCCGAGTAGGCGGCCGCAGAACGGACGATGTCGCGCAGCGAGGTCTGCGCGGACCAGCCGAGCAGGCTGCGCGCGCGCTCCGCCGACGCGACCAGCACCGCAGGGTCGCCGGCGCGCCGCGGGCCCTCGATGACCGCCACTTTCTTGCCGGTCGCCTCCTCGACCGCGGAGATCACCTCGCGCACCGACGAGCCACGACCCGTGCCGAGGTTGATCGGGCCGCCTTCGCCTCCTCGCCCCATGTGCTCGATCGCCGCGAGATGCGCGAGCGCCAGGTCGCGCACGTGAACGTAGTCGCGGATGCACGTCCCGTCGGGCGTGGGCCAATCGGTGCCAAACAGGCGCAGCGGCGGCCCGCCGCCCTTCGCCGCGGCCAGGGCGAGCGGGATGAGGTGCGTCTCGGGATCGTGGCGCTCGCGCAGCCCGCCGTGCGCGCCCGCGGCGTTGAAGTAGCGCAGCGCCGCCCACTTCAGACCGTACGCGCGGCCGTAGCTCGCGAGCGCCCGCTCGAAGGCGAGCTTGGTCTCGCCGTAGGGATTCACCGGCCGCGTCGGGTGCGACTCGGGGATGGGCGTGCTCTCCGGATCGCCGTACACAGCCGCCGTCGACGAGAACACGAAGGTCCGCACGCCCGCGTCGAGGACCGCGTCGAGCAGCCTCAAGCTCGCGACGAGGTTGTCCTGGAAGTACTTGCGCGGCGCCGTCACCGACTCGCCGACCTGGATGCGCCCGGCGAAGTGGATCACGGCGTCGGCGCCGGCGCACGCGCCCGCCACCGCCTCGGCGTCCGTGATGCTCGCCTGCACGAACGCGGCCCCCGGCGACACGGCGTCGCGGTGGCCTCCGGAGAGGTCGTCGATCACCGTGACGTCGTGGCCTCGCTCGACGAGGAGCTGGGTCATGTGCGAGCCGATGTAGCCCGCTCCGCCGGTCACCAGGATGCGCATGCGGCCCGCAGTCTACCTTCCCTCGCGGTAAGCCCTCACCGCATTCGCGATCGCGTCGGCGAGGCGGTTTTTGTAGTCGTCGCTCTCCAGCCGCTCGTCCTCGACCGGGTTGGAGATGTAGCTGGTCTCGAAGAGCACGGCCGGCATGCGCGCGCCGACCAGCACGTAGAACCCCGCGGGGTGGACGCCGCCGTCGAGCACGTCCGGGTGGGGAGGCCGCAGCGACGCCATGGCCGCCTTCTGCAGCAGCTCGGCGAGGTGCGTCGAGTGCGTGGCCTGATCGGCGAGGCGGAGGTTGGCGAGGATGGAGCCGAGCTCCGCGGTCGCCGCCGTGCTGGTGGCGTTCTCGCGCGCCGCGACGCGCGAGGCGATCTCGTCGCGGGTCGTGTCGAGGACGTACGTCTCGACGCCGTGGCGGCCGTGGTTCTCCGCGGCGTTGCAGTGGATCGAGACGAACAGGTCCGCGCCGAGCTGGTTCGCGCGCGCCGTGCGCTCCTCGAGCGTCACGTAGCGGTCGTCGTCGCGCGTCAGCACGGCCTCGATGCCGGCCTTGGCGAAGATCGGCTGCGCGCGCTTGGCGATGTCGAGCGTGACGTCCTTCTCCTTCAGGCCGTCGGGCCCGGAGGCGCCCCCATCGTTGCCGCCGTGGCCCGGGTCGAGGACCACGCGCGAGACGAGGCGCCGCGAGGCACCGACGCCGGGCGGCCGGCGGGCCACGTCGATGACGATGCGGAACGGCTCCTCCAGGTGGAAGATGCGGCGGTAGGCGGTGCCGCCGTCGGTGTCGAGCGTGACGCGCGTCCCGGTGGTGGTCGCCTCCACGCGCACGCGGCTCACGATCCCGCCGCCCGCGCCGTCGCGCATCACGCCCCCGAGCTGCACGCCGTCGAGCTCGATGAACGTGCCGACCGCGGCCCCGCCGCTGCCTTCGTCGCCGACTCGGTACGCCGCCGTCCGGTTGAGCGTGACGACCACGCGCGCGGTGTCGCGGCCCGGCCACTGCTCCACGCGCACCACCCGCGGCGTCGCGGCGCTCGCCGCTCCCGCGTCGAAGACGCCCGTGCCGCTCGCCGCGAGCCCCTCCTCGATCGCGCTGAGGATGCGCGGCGGGGGCCTGAACGCCTCGAGCGACGCCATCGCCGCGCCGACGCGCGACAGGCACGGCGAGTCGGGCGGCGCAGCGCCCGCGTCGCGGCCCACGTCGCGGCGGCCCAGCCGGCGCCCGAGCTTGTACAGCCCGACGTACGTCACCTGCGCGTCGTGCGCCGCGTCCCCGGCGAGGGTCACGCCGCGAAGCGCGGCGTCGCAACCCGGCTCCGTCTTGAGGTCCTTGGCGGCGCTCTCGTACGCCGCCACGGCCTCCTTCGCGTCCTGCTCCTTGCCGTCGATGCGATAGACCCGCTCGAAGACGCGCGCCGCGAGGGCGTGGAGCTCCGCCGCCCGCCCGCCCGCGCCTTCCTTCACCGCGAGCGCCTCCACGCTCTCGCCCACCGCGAGCGCCTCGGCCCGGGGAGGCAGCGCGGCGCCCACCACGAGCGCCCGTGCCCGCGCGATCTCCGCGGGCTCGGCCTCGGCATCGCTCCCCGTGGCCCCACGCCCGCAAGCCCCCAGAAGGAGTACGAGGCCGGCGAAAATGAGGCGCCTGCCCTTGCCGACCCATGTATCCTGCAGGGTAGCCTCTCTCATCCCCAGGAACCTACCGTGTCCCAACCCCAGAGCAACACCGCCCTCTACTCCGATCGCGCCACCGGACAAGTCTTCTCCGACCCTCGGGCGATGGTGAACGCCTACCTCGCCCGCTTCGCCGAGCGTGCCGGCATCACGCTCGAGCCGCTCGACGTCTCGGGCTATACGCAGGTCCGCGCGGGCTCCGCGTCGGTCGGCATCAACGTGCTCGACGAGCACGGCGTGCTCCTGCTGCTCGCGCCCGTGATGAAGGTCCCCATCACCGGCCGGGAGACGCTCTATCGCCGCCTGCTCGAGCTGTCCTTCATCGCGACCAGCGACGCCGCCTTCAGCATCGACGCCCAGAAAGACGAGATCTTCGTGCGCGCGCTGAGGCGGCTCTCCGGGCTGGATTACGAGGAGTTCGAAGACCTGGTCGACACGGTCGGCAAGGTCGCCGACGAGTGGGACGATGTGCTCAAGAAGGAGTTCGGGCAGGCCTGACCGCCTGCTTTTCCAGTAGTGGCGGCACCTCCTTCGTAGGTGCTAAACTCGCTGGGCGCGGCCTTGTTCGGTCGTCGTCTATCTTGAGGTCCCGATGGCTACACCGGTGCAGAACGCTCCCAAGCTCGAAATCGGAAAGCTGACCGCCGAGGATGCGGAGCGATTCGCGTCGATGTTCCGCCCTGCGTGGGAGCTCGATGACGCCCCCTTCGCCGCCGGGACGAAGCTCAGCGCCGACGACATGGACGCCCTCGCCGCCGGAGCGGGCATCGCCCCCGAGGTGAAGGGGAGCGTGGCCGCGCAGGCCAAGGTCGCAGTCGAGCTCGACGTCGAGCCCGACGCCACGCCCGCTGCTGCTCCTGCGGTGGCCCAGGCGAAGCCCGAGCCACCCCCCGCTCCCGCGCGCGCCAAGGCTCCGTACACGCCCCCGCGCGCTCCGCCCGCCCCCATTCGGATGGCCGGCGACTCGGGCGAGTACGCGCCGGCCAAGAAGTCCAACACGGGCGTCATCCTCGCCGTCGTCGGTGTGCTGGCCGTCGGTGGAGCGATCTTCGGCATCCGCGCGGCGATGAGCAGCACCAAGACCGAAGCGCCGGTCGTGCCCACCGCCACGGCGACCCACGAGGAGGCGCGCATCCCGCCTCCCCCGCCGGACACGGCCACCGCCGCCAGCAACGACACCAAGCCCGCCGCCACGCAGGAGGCGCCGACGCCGGCGGTCGCACAGACCTCCAAGCTCGTCGAGACGTCGAAGCCCGCGGAGACGTTCAATCCCTTCGCCGAAGCTCACGCCGCCCCGCCCGCCCACACGACGCCCCCCGTCGCAGCGCCGCATCCGCCGCCTCCCCCCCACCACGCGGCCGCGGGTGGTGGTGCTGGCAGTAAGCCGCACGGCAGTGGTATCGTCCGCGACAACCCGTTCTGAGCCAGGTAGCATCCGGCTCAACGTTTAGGTCCGAGCTCTCGCTTCGCCGGGCGCGCGGATCGGGCTTTTTCGCGTCGCACGCCCAGCGGGGGGGTT
>DATIQP010000278.1:0-1579 GCA_035470765.1 Polyangiaceae bacterium
GCGCAGCACGCGCGTCTCGATCGGCCGCGTCTGGCCTTGGATGCCGAGGTACGCGCGCTTGACGCGCCCGTCGCTGAGCAGCTTCGGCACGACCCAGTTCACCGTCTCCGCCGCGATGGCGAAGCTCATGCCCTGCGCGAACGCGATGATGGCCGTGTTGATGCCGACGAGCTGGCCGCGAAAGTCGACGAGCGGGCCGCCCGAGTTGCCCGGGTTGAGCGGCGCGGTGTGCTGGACGAGGTTCTCAACGAGGTGGCCGCCTTGCCCTCGCAGCGCACGCCCTGTCGCGCTGACGACGCCAGCCGAGACCGTCGACTCGAAGCCGAGCGGGTTGCCGATGGCGACGACGAGCTGGCCTCTGCGAAGCTCGGCCGCTTCGCGCACGCGGACGTGGGGCAAGCCCGACGCGCTCACGCGCACGACGGCGAGATCGGTGCCCCGGTCAGCGCCGACCGGCCTCGCCTCGAGCGTCCTGCCGTCGACGAGCGTGACCTCGACGCGCCCGGCGCCGTCGACGACGTGGGCGTTCGTGAGGATGTAGCCGTCCGGAGCGATGACCACGCCGCTCCCCGCCCCTTGCCCGAAGCGCCGCCGCCCCACCGCGAGGCTCGCGACCGAAGGCCCCACGGTGTCCACGGCTCCGACCACGGCGTGCGAGTAGGCGTCCAGCGCGCTCGCATCGGAGCGGTCCATCACGGCGCCCGTCGTGGGATGGGCGTCCATCACGGCGCCCGCCGTGGAGCAGGCAAAGGTCTCGTTGTCCATGAACAGACCGTAAGACGCGACCGCGAGCTGTCACCCTGCCCAAAGAGCCAGGCTCTTCCCTCCCCCCGGCGAGGTTTGGCGTAGCCGAACCGTGCGCTCTCCACTAGAGTCGCGCGCCCATGAAGAAGCTTGTGGTGTCGGCCGTCGCCCTCTCGGGCGTGGCCATCATCGCGATGGCGACGCAGACGGTCGCGTGCGGCGGCGGCTCGTGCAACTACCAGAGCATCTGCGGAGGCGATCCGACGCCGACCGCCGACCAGGTGACCCTCTGCAACAACCGCCTCGCCGATCCGAGATGCGGCGGCTACTACTCCGACATGATCGGCTGCGAGCAGGACCACCAGGTCTGCAAGTCCGACGGGACGACCGCCTTCGACCTCACCGACGCCCCCTGCAACGACCGCATCGCCCGCTGGAACAACTGCTACTACGGCGGCAGCCCGGGCGACGGCGGCGGCGACTGAGCGCAGGCGCGCGTGAGCCGCAACATCCGGCCCTACATCCCGGCGAGCGCGCGGCTGCGCGAGCTGTCGATCGGGCCGCTCGTCCTCGGGACGCTCCTCGGCGTCGTCTTCGGCGCGTCGTCGCTCTACCTCGTGCTCAAGGTCGGGCTGACCGTCAGCGCCTCCATCCCCGTCGCGGTCATCTCGATCACGCTGTTCCGCATCTTCGGCAAAATCGGGCTCAGGGACGCGACGATCCTCGAGAACAACATCGTGCAGACGGCGGGCTCGGCCGGCGAGTCGATCGCCTTCGGCATCGGCGTGACCATGCCGGCGATCATGATCCTCGGCTTCGATCTCGAGATCGCGCG
>DATIQP010000279.1:0-8323 GCA_035470765.1 Polyangiaceae bacterium
GAGGCCCGACACGCTGCTCGGCACGCTCGGGATGGAGAACGGCGATCGCCTCCAGGCGATCAACGGCTTCGACATGACAAGCCCCGAGAAGGCGCTCGAAGCCTACGCCCGCTTGCGGGTGGCGGACCACCTCACGGTCCAGGTCAACCGCAAGGGGTCGAACATGAACCTCGACTACAACGTGAAGTGAAGTGCTCTCCACGAATGTCGGCGTGCTACGTGCACGCCGACGGACCCCCGGACCATGGCCGAAGAAATCCCCCTCTTGAAACAAACCCTGCGCTTGACGGCGCTGGTGCTGGTGCCCATCGTGATCTTCCTCGGCATCGTCAGCACTGCCGCGCTCGCCATCGCGCCGGCTTCGTCGCGCGCCAGCGCGCCCGCCGCCCTTGGCGACTCGGCCGCGGCGGCTTCGCCCGAGGGCGACAAGGCCGGCGCGCCGCGCGGGGCGCGCGCGTCCGCGAAGGTCGCCCCGAACAAGCTCTAGAAAGAAGATGAAGACGAACGTGAAGAACACGACACTGTCGCTGCTCGCAGTCTCTGCGGCGCTCGGGCTCGTCCCGGGCACAGCGCTCGCGCAGCGCACGCTGACGCGCCCCGGCACCATCACGCCGCTCGCCACGGGGGCGGCGGGGGCCGCGGCCGGTGCGGGCGGCGCCCCCGCGACGGGGAGCTCCGTTCCGATGGGCGGTCCCGGCGCGAGCAACGCGGGCGGGTCGAGCGGCGGGACGGGCGCGCCCACCAGCGGCGCCGCCGCCGGCGGGACCGGGCAGAAGACCCCCACGCCGACGGGCCCCGGAGGCAAGGCGCAGGGCGACACGAGCGGCCTGCCGCAGTTCGAGCAAGGCGTCGAGTACGAGCCGCGCAACCCGAACTACAAGGTCGCGCTCTCGCTCGAGGACGCCGACCTCGCGGAGCTCGTGCGCGTCATCGGCCAGCTGACGGGCAAGCGCTTCATCTTCGGAGGCAAGGTCCGCAACATCAAGGCGTCGATCTACGCCCCGCAGAAGGTGACCGTCGCCGAGGCGTATCAGGCGTTCCTCTCCATCCTCGAGACCAACGGCCTGACGGTCGTGCCGCACGGCCGCTTCCTGAAGATCGTCGAGACCGGCGGCATCTCGACGCAGGCCACGCCGACGTACGGCGCCGAGCAGTCCGCTCCGGGCGAGGACCGGTACGTCACGCGCCTGCTCCGCCTGCAGCACGCCCAGGCCGACGAGGTCGCCAACGTGCTCGGGCACTTCAAGTCCAAGGACGGCGACATCACGGTCCACGCGCCCGGCAACCTGCTCATCATCACCGACACGGGCAGCAACATCCGGCGCATGATGCAGATCATCGAGGAGGTCGACGTCGGCTCCGCGGGCGACCAGATGTGGATCGAGCCGGTGCACTACGCTGCCGCGAGCGACATCGCCAGCCGCATCAACGAGCTGTTCGATCTCAAGGGCGGCGGCGCCGCGGGCGGCAAGGGCGAGAAGGTCGTCGTCACCGCCGGCGCCGGCGGCGCGCTCCACGTGACCAAGGTCGTCGCCGATGACCGCTCCAACTCGGTCATCATCGTGGCGACGGAGCCCGCGTACCTCCGCATCCTCGAGTTCATCAAGCGGCTCGACGTGCCCCAGACCGGTGAGGGCGAGATCCACGTGCTGCCGCTGCAGCACGCCGACGCCGTCGAGCTCACCAAGACGCTCAACGAGCTCATCCAGGGATCCGGGGGCGCCGCCGGCGGAGCGCCCGCGGCGGGTCGTGGAGGGGGCGCCGCGCCCGCCGCGTCGTCGCAGGTGTTCGAGGGCGGAATCAAGATCAGCGCGGACAAGTCCACCAACTCGATCGTCGTCACCTCCTCGATGCGCGACTTCGCCTCGCTGCGCGCCGTCGTCGATCGGCTGGATCGCCCGCGCCGCCAGGTGTTCATCGAGGCGGTCATCATGGACATGTCCGTGACGCGGAGCGATCAGCTCGGCGTCAACTTCCACGCCGGCGGCCTCACCGATCTCGGGGTCGGCGGCGGCCAGTCGCTGATCTTCGGCGGTCTCAACCCGATGGAGACCGTGGCGCCGATCGGCTCCGATCCGTCCATCCTGCAGGGCCTCGCGCTCGGCCTCCGCGGCCCGGGCATCCCCGGTACCGAGAGCCTCTCGGTCACCGGGCAGACGATCCCCGCGTTCGGCGTCATCCTGCAGGCGCTCACCACGACGGGCGACACCGACGTGCTCTCGACACCGCACATCCTCGCGACGGACAACGTCAAGGCCGAGATCAACGTCGGCCAGAACGTGCCGCTGCAGACGAACATCGGCGGCGTCCCCTCGACCGGGACCAGCGCCCAGGGGGCGGCCGCGATGCCGTCGGGCTTCGGGTTCGGCTTCGGCGCCTCGCCGCCTCGCCAGGACGTCGGCACCAAGGTCACCATCACGCCGCACCTCAACGAGTCGAACGAGGTCCGCCTCGAGCTCGCCGAGGAGATCAGCGAGACGGGTCCTGCGGAAGGCCAGCTCGGGGTCATCCCGATCAACAAGCGCACCGCGACCACGCAGCTCGTCGTCAAGGATCAGCAGACCGTCGTCATCGGCGGCCTGATGCGCAACCGGATCGCCCACTCCGAGACGAAGATCCCGATCCTCGGCGACATCCCGGTCCTCGGGGTGCTGTTCCGGCAGACCACCAACGAGATGCAGAAGTCGAACCTGCTGCTCATCCTGACGCCCTACATCATCCGGGACCAGTCGGATCTGCGCGCCATCTTCGAGCGCAAGATGCAGGAGCGGCAGGAGTTCCTCGACCGCTACTTCGTGTTCTCCGACGAGCACGACTACAAGCCGGTCAAGGACTACACGCGCACCAACGGCCTGCTCGAGGAGATCCGCGCGACGTACAAGACGGTCGAGGAGCGGGAGAAGCTCGAGGACCTCACCAAGCCGAAGGATGTCCTCGGCCACGTGCCGGGCGAGCCGCTGGACCTGCCGAGCGACCTGCACACCACCACCACCAGCACGACGCCTCCCGCGGGGGCGGCGGGCGGGGCGCCCGCGACCACGGGCAGGCCCGCCGAGCGGCCGCAGAACGTCAACGTTCCGCCGCCCGTGCGCAACATCGAGCGCATCGAGAAGTAGTCATGCGCGAGCAACGTTTCCTCGGTGACCTGCTCCTGCGCCGCGGCCTCGTGGCGCAGGAGCGCCTGGATCCGCTCTACGCGATCCAGAGAGAGCGCGGCGTCGATCTCGTCGACCTGCTCGTCAACTCGCAGGCGGTCGACCCGATCGCCGTCGCGCGGGCGATCGCCGACGAGTCGCAGCTGCCGCTCGCCGAGAACATCGATCCGGAGAAGGTGCCGGCGGCGCTGGCCACGCGCATGCCCATCACGTTCGCCAAGAACCACCGCGTGATCGCGTACGCGGAGGACGACGGCGCGGTCTACGTCTACTGCGCCGATCCGTTCGACACCGCGCCGCTCGACGACCTGCGCGTGCTCTTCGGCAAGCCGGTCGAGTGCACGGTGGCGCCGAGCGAGAAGGTCATCGAGACCATCAACCGCGTCTACGAGCGCGAGGCCGGCGGTGGCGAGCTCGAGACCGAGGCCGGCGAGGTGAACGAGGACGAGGCCGCGAGCGACATCCTCGACTCGGACGACGAGGCGCCGGTCATCCGCTGGGTCAACTCGCTGTTTTTGCAGGCGATGAAGGAGCGCGCGAGCGACATCCACATCGAGCCCGAGGAGAAGGAAGTCGTCGTGCGCTACCGCATCGACGGCGAGCTGTACGTCGCGCGGCGCGCCCCGCGCAACTTCATGAACAGCATCATCTCGCGCATCAAGATCGAGAGCGCGCTGAACATCGCCGAGAAGCGTCTCCCGCAGGACGGCCGCATCACCAAGAAGATCGCCGGCAAGGGCTTCGACATCCGCGTCTCCACCATCCCGACGAGCCGCGGCTACGAGCGCATCGTCATGCGCTTGCTCAACAAGTCGAGCGTCCTGCTCGATCTCAGCGACCTGGGCTTCTCGCCGCGCGACTACGCGGTCATGGACGGGCTCATTCGCCGGCCGGACGGGATCATCCTCGTCACCGGGCCGACGGGCTCCGGCAAGACGACCACGCTCTACGCGTGCATCAACCGCGTCAACGAGCCCAACATCAACATCCTCACGGCCGAGGACCCGGTCGAGTACGAGATCGCCGGCATCCACCAGGTCCACGTCCAGCCGAAGATCGGCCTCACGTTCGCGGGCGCCCTGCGCGCCTTCTTGCGCCAGGACCCGGACGTGGTCATGGTCGGCGAGATCCGCGACAAGGAGACCGTCGACATCGCGATCAACGCGTCGCTGACCGGTCACCTCGTCATGTCGACCATCCACACCAACGACTCCGCCGGCGCCATCACCCGCATGATCGATATGGGGGTCGAGCCGTTCTTGATCCGTTCGAGCGTCATCGGCATCCTTGCGCAGCGCCTCGTGCGCGTGCTCTGCCCGCACTGCAAGGAGCCGTACCCGGCCGAGGCCTCCGAGCTCGAGGAGCTCGGCCTGTCGCCCGAGCGCATCGCGTGGCGCCAGCGTCGCCGCGCCCGGCCGGACACTCGCTACTACCCGCGCAACGCGCCCGACCGCGACGTGCTCGATCTCGAGCCCGGCGTGCGGCCCATGTTCTTCAAGCCGCGCGGCTGCGACAAGTGCGCGAACACCGGCTTCATGGGTCGACGAGGCATCTACGAGCTCATGTTGATCGACGACATGGTCGGTCCGCTCATCTTGAAGAGCGCCGACGCGCAGACCATCAAGCGCGCGGCGCAGGACGTCGGCATGGACACGCTGCGCGACGACGGCGCACGCAAGGTGCTCGCCGGCCTGACGAGCGTCGAAGAGGTCCTCGCGGCCAAGGGCGAGGACGCCGAGCCGACGGGAGCCAGCTCGAGCGCGCCGCCGACGTCGGTCCAGAAGGGCGCCGCGGCCCCCATCACCGCGCGGGGCGAGTAAGGGGGCGCCGTCATGGCCGTCTTCGAGTACCGCGGAGTTGCCGTCGCGAGCGGCAAGCAGGTCCACGGCTTCCGCGACGCCGACAACGCGCGCGTGCTGCGCTCGGCGCTCAAGCGCGAGGGTGTGCTCCTCACGGCCGCCCACGAGGACACGAAGGCGCACGGCGCCAAGGCCGGGCGCGGCATCAACCTGATGGCGTTCTTCCGCCGGGTGAGCGTCGGCGACGTCGCCATGATGACGCGCCAGCTCGCCACGCTCGTCGGGGCCGGCATCCCGCTCGTCGAGGCCGTCAGCGCGCTCGTCGACCAGATGGAGAAGCCGGAGCTCCAGCGCGTGCTCACGCAGGTGCGCGATCGGCTGAACGAGGGCCAGTCGCTCGCCAAGGCCCTCGAGGCCCACCCCAAGGTCTTCCCGAACCTGTACGTGAACATGGTCGCCGCGGGCGAGGCGTCGGGCACGCTCGAGGCGGTGCTCGAGCGGCTCGCGGACTTCCAGGAGAACCAGGCCAAGCTCCGCGGCAAGGTCAGCGCCGCGCTCGCCTATCCGGTCCTGATGGTCATCATCGGCACCGTCCTCATCAGCGTGATGATGGTCGCCGTCGTGCCGAAGGTGACCGCCATCTTCGCCAGCCTCGGCCACGCGCTGCCCTGGTACACGGCGGCGCTCATCTTCGTCTCGGACGTCGTGAGCTCGAACGAGATGCTCGGCTGCGTGCTGACCGTCGGCTCGCTCGCCGCCGTGCGCAAGGCGATGACCAAGCCCCTGGCCAAGAGCGGCGCCGAGGACGCGCAGCAGAACGCCGCCAACCTCGTCTGGCTGACCGTCGCCATCGTCCTGGTGTTCACGCTGATCCTCTCGTTCTTCGCGGTGCAATCGATCGTCGCCTATCTGGTGGGGATCGCCATCGGCGTCGTCCTCGGGCTGCTGCTCTCGCGGTTCTTGGCGTTCCTCGCCAAGCCGGAGGGCCGCCTCTGGCGCGACTCGACCATGCTCAAGGCGCCACTCGTCGGCCCGCTCGTCCGCATGCTCGCCGTCGCGCGCTTCTCGCGCACGCTCGCCACGCTGCTCGAGAGCGGCGTGCCGCTGCTCAAGGCGATGGAGATCGTCAAGAACGTCCTCGACAACGCCAAGCTCGAGAAGGTCATCGAGACGGCCACTGGATCCATCCGCGAGGGCGAGTCGATCGCCGCGCCGCTCAAGCGCAGCGGGGACTTCCCGCCCATCGTGACGCACATGATCGCGGTCGGCGAGAAGAGCGGCGAGCTCGAGACCATGCTCCAGAACGTCGCCCGCGCGTACGACACCCAGGTCGACACTCGCGTGCAGGCGCTTACGAGCCTGCTCGAGCCGCTCGTGATCGTCTTCCTGGGCGGCGCGGTCGGCTTCATCGCGTTCTCGATCATGATGCCCCTCATCCAGATGAACGACTTCGTGCAATGAGCACCCGAGTCTTTTTCCCCTGGGAGCGGCGGCGCGGCCTACTCGGCGCGATCGGCCGGACGCGCGTGCGCTGGGTGGTGTTGTTCGCGCTCGCGCTCGTGTTCGTCGTGGTCGTGCACCGACGGGAGGAGCAGGCGGCCGCGGTGCGCGCGACGCGGGCGAGCATCGACACGGCGTTCCACAGCGTGCTCGCGTTTCGCGCGGGACACGCCGGCGCGTGCCCGAAGGACTGGGCCGACGTCGTGGCGGCGGCGTACCTCAAGGACGTGCCGCTCGACGCCTGGGGCCATCCGCTCCGGCTGACGTGCCCGGGGCGGCGCGACAAGGCCGGTTTCGATCTGTCGAGCGACGGCCCCGACGGCTTGCCCGGAGGGCTCGATCAGGTGGAGTGAACACTGCCGCGCGCTCGAGCCGAAGGCGAGAGTTCGGAGTGAAAGGTATTGAAGGCGAGAGAAGAGAGGAAGAAATGAAGCGGAGCAGAGTGATGGCAATGCGCCGTGCGCTGAAGCGCGGCGTCACCCTCGTCGAGATCTTGATCGTGCTCGCGATTGTCGGGCTCATCGCGGGCGGCATCGCGGTCTACGCCGTTCCGAAGTTCAAGGAGGCGCAGATCTCGAGCACCAAGAACAACCTCAAGTCGCTGCAGGCCATCGCGGACGGATGGCGCGCGAACCACGCCAACGACTGCCCGACGGTGCAGCGGCTGAAGGAGGAGAAAGAGCTCTCGGCCTCGAGCGAGGTCAACGACGCGTGGGGCAGCCCCTACAAGATTCAGTGTGACGACGACAACACGCTCATCGTCAGCTTCGGGCCCGACAAGAAAGAGGGCACGAAGGACGACATCATGTTCCCGGAGGCTACGAAGCAGCAGTGAAGATGATGCCCCCCCTCGTTCGTGCTCGGCGGCGTGCTCGCCGCGCTCCGCGTCACTCGGGTGACGCGAGCGCGGCTGCGCGCGTCCGCCTGCGCGCGAACGTCCCCCCCACGGCGGCGGCTCCGCGTTCACGCGGGATCCCCCTCGCCGCCGCGCGGGGGGGATGGGCGGAGTCGGAGTCGGAGAGGTGCACGACGCCGTATCGGGAGAACGCCTACGCGGCCGAGATCCTTTGCCGCTCGCCGGAGCCCACGGGCCTCGTCGCCCGGCTTTTGCGGACCCTCGGCGCGCGACTTCGGGTTTCCTTTTTCCCCCCCGCGCGGCGGCCGAGGGTGGAGTGCGTGAACGCGGAGCCGCCGCCGTGGGGGGGACGCGTGCGCGCAGGGCTCACGCGCAGCGCCGCCGGGCGGGCCGCAGTCGACTCGGAGCGGCGCGAGCATGAGCCCGAGCACACGCGAGGGGGGGCATCCCTCCTCCTCTCCAGAAAACGAGCGCGCTCCGCGGGCCTCACGCTCGTCGAGATGCTCGTCGTGCTCCTGATCGTCGGCCTCCTGTTCGCGGGCGTCGTCATGGGCTCGGGCCAGCTCGCCGGCGCGAAGCTCCGCAAGAGCGCGACGACGCTGACGGGGCTCATCCGCGTCTCGTACGTGCGGGCGACCGTGCAGGCGCGCAGCGAGCGCGTCGTCTTCGACCTGGACCACTCGACGTTCTGGCTCGAGGAGTCCGACCAGCCGATGCTCGTGAACTCGCACGACACGACCGGCACGGGCGGCGCCGAGGTGGTGACGGCCGCAGAGAAGGCAGCGCTCGAGGAGAGCAAGCGCCTCGTGGCTGGCCCGCAGGCGGCGCGGCCGTCGTTCCGCGCGGTCAAGCCGGGGCTCTACGCCGCGAGCGATAACCAGGGCGGCACCGAGCGTTCGCTCCCGCACGGCATCAAGTTCCGCTCCGTGCAGACCAGCCACGACGAGGAGCCGCGCACGAGCGGTCGCGCGTACCTGTACTTCTGGCCCGGCGGCATGACCGAGCGCGCGAGC
>DATIQP010000280.1:0-8894 GCA_035470765.1 Polyangiaceae bacterium
ATCGTCGTGCAGCGCGGTCAGGTCCGCGGGGTCGAGCTCGAGGACGGCACCACGCTCCCCGCCACTCTGGTCGTCAGCACCTCGAGCCTCCGCACCACGGTGCACCGCCTCGTCGGCCCGGAGCACTTCCCCGAGGCCTACGTGGAGCGCGTCCGCCGCATCCGAGGCTCGTACATCGCGGTGCAGGCGAAGATCGGCCTCAAGAAGAAGCTCGTCGGCGCGGGCGCGATCTGCGGCGGCGTCGGCGACGACGTCGACCTCGTCACGGTCGGCCAGGGCGACCTCCGGCGGATGTTCGAGGCCGTCGAGGAAGGTCGCGTCCCGTCGATCGTGCCGTTCTACTGCCCGGTGCCGACGAACTTCGACCCCACGCTGGCGCCCCCGGGCCATCAGCTCCTCACGGCGTGCGCCGTCGCGCCGACGAGCGACGTGACGCTCGCCGATCCTGCGCCGGCCTGGGAGGAGGCGATGATGCGCGCGCTCGAGCGCGTCGTGCCGGGGTTGCGGGAAAACGCGGTCTTCGTGGACACCTTCTCGGTCGACTTCATCGAGAAGTGGATCGGCAAGGAGTTCGGCCCCGCCGTCTCGACGGGCCAGACGCCCGACCAGGTCGGCCGAGCGCGCCCGCCGGTGCAGTCGCCGCTGCCCGGCCTCTACTTCGCGGGGTGCAACGCCGGCGCGCGGGGCGTCGGCACCGAGCTCGCTGCGGCGAGCGCGATGGAGTGCGTCGACCGCATCCTCGTCGACATCGGTCACGACCTCGTCGGTCGCGTCGAACCCGAGAGCGCGCGCCGGCGCTTCGTTCGAGCCGCGAGCCGTCCCATCGACTGGATGGTACGCTGAGAGCGTGCGCCGTAACGCCGCGTGGTCCTGCGCCGCCCTGCTCTCGCTCGCGAGCGCCTACGGCCTCGGAGTCGCGAGCTGCTTCACGGGAAATTCCGGCGTCGCCGACGCCGGCGATGCGAGCTCGGGCGCGGACGCCGACGCGAGTGCGCCTGCGGATCCCGTCGAGAACGTCTTCGTCACGAGCTGCGCGCTCGCGGGCTGCCACGTCGGCCCCAACCCGCCGCTGCAGCTCGATCTGTCCGCGGGCAAGTGGTTCGCGAACCTCGTCGGCGTGCCGGCCGCGGAGATCTACGAAGGCCTCCGCGTCCGACCCGGCGACCCGACCGACACGGGGAGCTATCTGCTCTGCAAGGTCGATCCGGAGTGCGTCCCCGTGGGCGATCACATGCCGCTGGGAAGCGGGCTCGACCTCGGTCGGATCGCGACGCTCCGCCAGTGGGTCGCCTCGCTGCCGCCGGACTTGGACGCCGCCGCGCCCAACTATGGCGTCGACTCGACCCCGCCGACGTTCGGCGGCGCGACAGGCGCTTCGCCCGGGCCGAGCTCGATCACGCTGAGCTGGGCTGCCGCGAGCGACGACGCGACCGCGCCCGCCGACATCACGTACCTCGTCTACCAGGCCCAGGCGCCAGGCGCCGAGAGCTACGCCGCTCCGACGGCGATCTCGCCTCCCGGTGCGACTAGCTTCGCCGTGGGCCAGCTCGCGCCGAGCACCACGTACTACTTCGTCGTCCGTGCGCGCGACCTGGCCGGCAACGCCGACGCCAACACGATCGAGGTCAGCGCGACGACGCCCGCGACCGTCGACACGACGCCTCCGGTCTTCGCCGGCGCGTCCTCGGCGATCGCGCAATCGCCCAGCGCCGTCACGCTCGCGTGGAGCGCGGCGACCGACGACGTCTCGCCGGCCAACCAGATCTCGTACCTGATCTACGAGTCCACGACGAGCGGCGGCCAGAGCTTCGCCGCTCCCGACCTCGTCACGCTCTCGGGCGCGACGACGGTCGCGGCCAACGGTCTCGCCGGTGGAACGACGTACTGGTTCGTCGTCCGCGCGCGCGATCAAGCCGGCAACGTCGATCTCAACGTGAACCAGGTCACGGCGACGACGAAGCCCGTGAGCTTCGCCGCGGACGTCTGGCCGTTGTTCGGCGCGGCCTGCACGACCGCCGGCTGCCACGCCGGCGCTCACCCCGCCGAGGGCATGGACCTGGGCTCGGCGTCGACCGCGTACGGCGCGCTCGTAGGCGTCCCGTCGAGCCAGTGCACCGGTGCGTCCATCGTCGAGCCCTCCTCGGCGTCGGCGAGCTACCTGATGCAGAAGCTCCGCGGCTACGGTCCCTGCTTCGCCGGCTTCCGGATGCCGGAGCAAGGGCCGCCACTGGCGCCGGCGGCGATCGACCTGGTCGGCGCGTGGATCGGGGCGGGTGCGCCCGACAACTGAGGTCGAGCGAGCTTCGCGCTATGCTGCTCGTCGATGCGATCCCGGCCGGTGCGTCTCGTCCTCGCGGTGTGCCTCGTCGCGTGCCGAAAGGACCCGCCGCCGCCGGCCGACGCAGCGGTTTCCACCCGCCCGCCGCCTTCGGTCGCGAGCCCGGCTCCCAGCGCGACCCCGCCGTCGACTCCGACGCCCACCACCGCCGAGCCCGCACCGCCGATCGCGACGGACGCAGGGATCGCGGGCTGTTCGCGCGTCGCGGGTCCGACGCCTCTCTCGGTCCCAGGCCCGGTCGCGCTGGCGCCGCGCCTCGGCGCGGTGGACGTGGTTGCGCTCCTGGGCGGCGCCCCCGCCGTCCTCGCCACCGTACCGCTCGCCGGCGCGAGCGCCGTCAAGACCGCGAGCCCCGCGCCCAGCGGCCGCGCCGGAGCGCCTCCGTGCGCGGTCGCGGGGACGTTTGCATTCTGCACCAATCCGGCCGGCGAGCTCCGCCGCTTCAAGCAGCTGTCGGACCAGCGCTACGAGAGCGACAACTTCATCACCCGCCCGCGATCGGGCAGCCCCATCGCGGCGGCCATGATTGGCGATCGTCCCGTCGTCGCTTTCCTTCGAGACCGCACGACGAGCGAGGGCCAGACGTCGGAGGCCTACCTCGTCGCCGACGACGGTACCGAGCTGCGCCTCTCGGACGACGGCGCGGGCGCCACCTCCATCGCGCTCGTCACGCGCGGCCCCTCCGCGGTCGCCGTCTACGTGGACGCGCGCCGCGCGATGACGCCCGTCCACGCCCGCACCGTCACCCTGTCGCCGAAGCCGGCGCTCGGCAAGGATGCCGTGCTCTTCATCGCCGGCGGCGCCGAGACGCACACCCGAGCCGAGATCGGCGTGGGCGCCTCGGGCCTAGCCTTCGCCCTCGTCCCGATCGCGCGCGACGTCACGTTCGGCCTGGGCGTCGGCAAGATCGAGGGGGAGCCGCGCACCGACGCGCCCGTCACGTGGTCCGATTACCCCAACGGCCTCGATCCCGCGCCCGTCGCCGCCACGGCCGGCGGCGAGCACGTCTACGTCGCGCGCGTCCGCCCGGCCGCCGCGGCGTTCGGCTCGCCTCGCGTGCTCGAGGTCGGCGCAGTGGACGACGGGACGTTCGCTCCGCTCGGCATCGTCCCGACCCGCGGCTCGCCCACCGACGTCGCGATCGCGAACGATCGGGCCGGGGGCTTCGTCCTGGCCTACACGGATGGGGCAGGGGGCACGGTCGAGCGATGGGCCTGCGGCGCCAAAAGCCGCTAAGCTACCCCGCTCATGTCGGAAGCCACCCGCGCGTACTACGACGACTTCGCCCACGCCTACGAGGCGCGCCGCCGTCCCAACGATCCGGACGGGTACCACGCCCTCATCGACGACCTCGAGGTCGCCCTCGTCGAACGCTACGGTCGAGGCAAGCACGTCCTCGAGTGCGGCTGCGGCACGGGGCTCCTGCTCGAGCGCTTCGCCGGCTTCGCCGAGCGCGCCGTCGGCATCGACCTGTCGCCCGGCATGCTCGAGAAGGCCCGCGCGCGCGGCCTCTCGGTCGTCGAGGCCAGCGTGACCCACATCCCGCTGCCGGACGAGACCTTCGACGTGACCTGCTCGTTCAAGGTGCTCGCTCACGTCGAGGCCATCGGCAAGGCGCTCTCCGAGATGGTCCGCGTCACCAAGCCGGGCGGCGTCGTCCTGGCGGAGTTCTACAACCCGATCTCCTTGCGCGGTCTCGCCAAGCGCCTCGGCCCCGCGGGGAAAATCTCCGCGCAGCGCAAGGAAGATGCGGTCTACACGCGCTTCGACGCGCCCTGGGTCATACCGCGCCTGCTGCCCCCGGGGACGGAGCTCGAGGGGCGCTACGGCGTCCGCATCGTGACGCCGACGGCGGCGGCCATGCGCGTGCCCGCCCTGCGCGCCATCCTGCCGCGCCTCGAGCGACGCCTCGCCCCGACGCCGGCCGCCTTCTTTGCCGGCTTCTACGTCGCCGTCGTCCGCAAAGCCGCGAGGTGACGGCACGGGCGCGCTCGCCTCGTTACTGGCAAGCTTCTCGCATCCGGCCGGAGGTACGGCGGACGGCCACTGTCGCAGCCGTCTTGCTGTTGCAACTAAATTGTAATAAGGCTGGCTCTCATGGTGCGTGGGGTGAAGCATGGCGCGGCGTACCTGGGGGCGATCGGCACCGTGCTGTTCGCGTGGCCCGCCCACGCGGGTGGCCACGGCCTCTCCGCCGTCTTGTGGGTGGAGGGTGACGCCACCGTCCTGCCGAACACTTCGAGCTCCTCGCCGTCCTTCTCCGTCACCGACGTCTCGACCTCCGGGCGTGCGAGCATCTCGGGCTCCACCCCGCCGTTCCGGTTCCCGATGGGCTTCGTCGGCTTGCGCGCCGGCATGGACTTCGTCGCGGCGGATCGCACCGTCATCCCGCTCCTCGACGTCGGCGTCTTCGGCATCGTCGGCCAGTACTCCGAGGTGCTCACGTCCGTCGACGGCTCGTTCCTGAGCGTCAGCCCCAGCACCATGGTGCTCATCGACGGCGAGATCAGCGGCATCGGCCTGCGCTTCAAGCACCGCCGCTGGATGTTCGGGGCGGCCATCAAGCCCGGGGTCGCGTTCATGGTCGCGAACGGCGCCGTCGCGGACGGCAAGGGCTTCACGTCCATCGACAGCGGGCTCACGGCCTTCTCGCCCACCCTACGAGTCGATCTTCAAGTCTGCCGCCGCTTCGACCCCATCGAGCGCGCGTGCCTCGTCGCCCAGCCCAACGTCTACGAGTGGGGTTGGGGCAACGGAGGATCGCTCGCTCTTCGCTACGAGTTCGGACCATGAACCATTCCCCGACGCTTCGACTCGCTCTCTTCGCGATGCTCTCGACGACCGCCGCGTGCGGCTTCACGAGCGGGCAGACCGACCTCATCGGCCAGGGCGACACGCAGACGGTGCCTGCCCGCCACACCACGCTCATCGCCGACGGTTGCACCCTCGACGCCTGGCAGATGGAGGCCCTCGCGTCGCCCATGACGAAGCGCTTCGTCGCGGAGGTGGTGCTCCTCTGCCTCGTCCCGCGCAGCGACGGCACCGTCGGCCCGAACGACCCGAGCGCGCGCGCCGAGCTCGACACGCTCGTCGGGCAGATCCAGGGCCTCGGCTACCAGGCCAAGCTCGGCGCAAGCTTCACGACCGAGAACGGCTACGTCTTCGACCCCGCCCAGGAGGCCGCCAAGCTCGCCGACGCTGCGTGGGTCGGCGCGGTCACAACCAACATCGCGGACCTCGCCCACGCCGCCGACGGCGTGGAGCTCGACCTCGAGCAGCTCCCCGCGAGCGCCCGCCCGGGCGTGACTTCGCTCGCAGCGGCGCTGGCCGCCAAGATCCGGCCGCAGAAGCAGCTCGGCGTCTTCTTGCCTCCGAGCGACGTGGCGTCGGCGGCTGCGTTCGACGTCGGGACGCTTGCACAATACACCGATCGCTTCCGCGTGATGACGCTCGACTTCTCCGACCAGGCCGCCGGCCCGACGATCGATTCCGGGTGGGCGGTCGACATGGTGCGCGCCGTGAAGCCCTCGGCCGGCTCCGCGGCCGTCGACGTCAGCTTCCCCCTCTACGGCAACGACTTCTCGAGCGGGGTCCGCCCCGTGAGCTACCTCGAGGCCGTTGGTCTCGCCGGTACGTTCGGCGCGAAGCCGCAGCGCAGTGCCTCCCAGGAGCTCTTCTTCGACTACGTGGACGCGCAGGATGTCTCGCACGAGCTCTGGTACGACGACACCCAGTCGACGCTCGCGACGCTCCGCGCCTGGGACTCGACCGCGCTGCCGCTCGACGTGGGCGTCGTCCTCTACGGCTTCGGCAGCGAGGACCCGACGCTCCTGCAAGCGGTCGGGCAGGCGACGCCATGACGCCGATCGCAGCTCCCTCGGTGACGGCGCTCGCGATGAGCGATCCGCTCCGCGCGCCGTTGCTCCTGCACGAGCTCGAGCAGCGCTACCTGCTCTGGGACGCCTTCGTGGGCGGGCAGCGCCGGGTCGACCTGCACCCCATCGTCCTGCCCGAGCCGCTCCACCGGCGCGCCGTCGCGGCCGCCGAGAGCGTCGCCCGCGCGATCGGCCGCGCTGCCGCGCGCGCCCACGACGATCGCGACGAGCGCGCGCGCTACCGCCTCCCGCCGAGCGCCGAGCGGCTCGCCGAAGCCTCGCGCTTCGCCGGAGACGACGCGGCGCTCGCGAGGGTCGACCTGCTCCTCCGCGAGGACGGGGAGCTCTGCGCGTGCGAGGTGAACGCAGACTGCCCCGGCGGTCACAACGAGGCGCTTGGCCTGCCTCGCCTCGCGCGCGGGGCCGGCTTTGCTCGCGGCTACGATCCCACGAACGTCGTCGCCGCGCTCGCGAGGCGCCTCGCCGTCCTCGCGCGCAAGCCCGACGGCGAGCCCGGTGTGGTCGGGATCGTGTACGCCACGGCCTACGCCGAGGATCTCCAGGTCTGCGCGCTGGTCCGGCGCGAGCTGCGCCAGCTCGGCGTCGAGGCAGTGCTCGCTCCGCCGACCGCTCCCGTGCGCGGCGAGGACGGCTCGGTGTCGATCCGGGGCGTCCCGATTCGTGTACTCTACAGGTATTTCCCTGCGGAGTACATGGAAGGGCAGGCCAACGTCGGCGGCCTCGCCGAGGCGATCGCCGCCAAGAACCTGCGCACGCTCTCGAGCTTCGCCCACGTCTACGCGCAGTCCAAGCTCTCCTTCGCCCGTGCCCACGCCCTCGCGCCCACGCTCGATGCCGCGGACCGCGACGCGGTGACGAGGCACGTGCCGGAGACCTTCGACCTGCTCGACGTCTCGGAGAGCACGCTGCGGCGCGACCGCGCCGAGTGGGTCGTCAAGCGCGCCTACGGCCGCGTCGGAGAGGACGTCCTCGTGGGCGCCGTGGTGCCGGCCGACGCGTGGCCGCTCGCGCTCGACGCCGCCCTCGCCGACCGCCGCGCCGGCGAGTCGTGGATCGCGCAGCGCTTCGTCCCCCAGCGCGCCATCGAGACGCCCTGGGGCCCTCGCTTCCTCACCCTCGGCGCCTACGTCCTCGACGGCAGCTTCGTCGGCTACTTCGCGCGGGTCACGCTGCAGAGCCACGTCGGCCACGACGCCCTCGTGCTGCCGGTCTTCGTCCAGGGAGGCGAATCGCCATGAGGCGCATGGTGATTCGGTCCGTGCCGGTTGCGCTCCTCGGAACGGCGTGCGCGGCGCAGCCCTGGACGCCTTCGGTCCCCGTCGCGTACTGGTCGCAGCCCGTGCCCGACGCGGGGCCGGTGATGGCGCAGTCCGGTGATCTTCTCTTGCGGCGCTGGGCGCTGCCCGAGACCGACGCGTGGGCGCCGTACCAGAAGGCGACGCTGCTCACCGCGGTGGGCGAGATGGATCCCGGCACGCTGCTGCCCGACACCGAGAGGCTCGACGTGGTCCAAGTTGCCCGCGCGAGCGCGCACCGCGTCGCGACCGCCGGCCTCCCGAGCGACGTCATGGTCGTCGTCGATCTGCGCGGCGCCGCGTCCGTGGCCTTCGGGGCCGAGCTCGTGCGTGCGAGCCGCGCACCGGTCTCGCTCGTGCTCACGTTCAACAACTGGCCGTCCGAGGACGAGGTCGTCCCCGCCGAGGAGACGCTCGCCGCCCTCGTCCGCGACGCGCCGCTCTCGCAGGCCGGCGGCGGCCCGCCCGTCTTCTTGCTGGACGCCTGGCGCCTCGCTTTCCGCTTCGACGAGCCCGACCCCGGCTCGGTCGACAACCGCTACGCCGTGGGCGATCTCCCCACCGCGGACGTGCTCCGCGCCCGCGGCATCCGGCGCGTCCTCTACGTCGTCGAGGACCTCGACGAGACCGACGTCGAGGAGGACGACCTCAACGCGACGTTCCTCGCCTACCAGGCCGCCGGCATCCCCGTCTCGATGACCGATCTCGACTTCATGAGCCAGCGCGAGCTCGCCCTGTCGTGGCCCGCCGTCCTCGATTCATGCATTCTGCAGGTGTCCTCCCGCCAGGTCATCGTCGACGACCCGTACTTCTACGCTCGAGCCCATGGCGGCTGGGGCGGCGTGCGCGGCCTTCCGGGCGGCTGGGGCGGCCACGGTCGCTGGGGCGGTCACGGCTTCCACGGCGGAGGCCACGGAGGCGGCTAAAACGCGTCCTCCGCGCCATTCATTCCCCATCCCCAGTCTCCCCTTCATACATTCACAGCCTTCGTCTTTTCCTCGCCACAGTTCCCAGGCATCCCTCTCGCGCCGTGTCTATACTCCACCAAACATGCGATCCCGCGCCGTCGAGAGGTTCATCAAAATCATCGCCGTCCTTGGAGCTTTCGCCGTCGCGAGCGCTCTAGCCCTTCGCCTCCACGGAGGCGGCGGACTCTGGAGAGGCCTGTCCCCGGTCCCCGCGGCCAGCGCCGCCGGCGAGACCGCGGCGCCGTACGATCTGACCCAGCTCAAGGTCGTCAACGAGGTCCTGCGGATCATCCGGGAGAAGTACGTCGACCCCAAGCGCGTCAAGCCGAAGGAGATGCTCCTCTCGTCGCTCAACGCCGTCCAGCGCGACGTCGCTCAGATCATCGTCCTCCACGAG
>DATIQP010000281.1:0-5959 GCA_035470765.1 Polyangiaceae bacterium
GTTCTCCGTCAAGCGGAGCGCGGTCTCCACGGCGTACTCGTCGAAGGGATTCGGCTTGAATTCGAGGCCGGTGGTCTCGATCTTGGCCGGTGTGATTTTGACCTTGTTCGCGTTGTCCGGATCGGCGACGCGCTTGAGGGGGACGAGGATCTTCACGGGCGAAGTGATTAGGTTTTCGGACCGTCGGTGTCAACCGACACCCGAACCCCTAAGCCATGTAAATCGCATGCGCCGGCCCCTTCGCGGCGGTAGGGTCTTGGGTCCGGAGGCGGCGAGTGACCAAACGCATGCGAACCGGCGCGCGTCACGGCCGCGAAGGCTCGAAGCAGCGAGCTCATCCATTCCGGTCGCAACGCCCTCACGCAAGAAAAGCGGCTTCCGTCAGGTAGGAGGTTCAAATGAAACGCGCATGGCTGGTCGTTGGAATCGTGCTGCTCGCCGCCTGCAAGAAGGAGGAGGGCCCCAGCACGGCGGGCTCCGGTGCCGCGTCCGCGTCCGCCGCGCCGAGCGGCGCCACCGCCCTCACCGCGCTGACCGCGCCCGCGGACAGCGCGAGCGCCGCGGTCGGCGACATCGCGCCGACCGAAGACCCCGACAAGCTCCCGGCCCCGGCGGCGTCGCAGGCAACCAAGGACATCTCGCCGACCAACTACAAGAAAGAGCTCGACTCGGTCGAGAAAGAGCTGAACGCCATCAAGTAGCGCGAGAGCTCGGAGTGAAACATCAAACAGCCCGACCCGGGTTCGGGTAACGTTCCGCCATGCCCGTCACGTGCGATTACCTCGTGCTGGGGAGCGGCGTCGCCGGCCTCTCCTTCGCGCTGGAGGCCGCCAAGCACGGCGATGTCATCGTCGTCACCAAGCGCGCTGCCGACGAGTCCAACACCAAGTACGCTCAGGGCGGCATCGCCGCCGTCCTGTCACGCACGGACTCGTTCGAGGCGCACGTCAAGGACACGCTCACCGCCGGCGCCGGCCTCTGCCACGAGCGCGTGGTCCAGCTCTGCGTGCAGGACGCCCCCGCCCGCATCGAGATGCTCCAGAAGATCGGCACGCGCTTCGACGAGAGCCACTCGAACAACGGCAACGACGGCGAGCTCGACCTGCACCTCGAGGGCGGCCACAGCGCGCGGCGCGTGGCACACGCGGCCGACGCAACGGGCAGGGAAGTGGAGCGGGCGCTCGTCGAGGCCGTCCGCGCCGAGCCGCGCGTGCGGATCCTCGAGGAGCACATGGCGGTGGACCTCGTCACGCTCGCCAAGTACGGCGGCCCCGAGGTCTGCGCGGGCGCCTACGTGCTCGACGTGGCGAGCGGCAAGGTCATCACGATCCTCGCGCGAGCGACCATGCTGGCGTCCGGCGGGGCGGGGAAGGTCTACCTCTACACGACCAACCCCGACGTGGCCTCGGGCGACGGCGTGGCGATGGCGTATCGGGCAGGCGCCGAGCTCGCCAACATGGAATTCTACCAGTTTCACCCGACCGCCCTCTTCAACCCCAAGGCGAAGAACTTCCTGATCAGCGAGGCGGTGCGGGGCGAGGGCGCGGTGCTGCGCCGGCAAGACGGCACGGCCTTCATGAAGGCGTATCACCCCCTGGCGGATCTCGCGCCGCGTGACATCGTCGCACGCGCCATCGACTTCGAGATGAAGAAGACCGGCGCCGAGTTCGTCCTGCTCGACATCACGGACAAGAAGCCCGACTTCGTCAAGGCGCACTTCCCCAACATCTACGCCGAGTGCCTGCGCTTCGGCATCGACATGACGCGCGAGCCGGTCCCGGTCGTGCCGGCGGCCCACTTCCAGTGCGGCGGCGTGTCGACGGATCTCGAGGGCCGGACGACCATCCCCGGGTTGTGGGCCATCGGCGAGGTGGCGTGCACCGGCCTGCACGGCGCCAACCGCCTCGCGTCGAACTCGCTGCTCGAGGGCCTCGTCTTCGGGCACCGCGCCGCGCTCGCGCTCGCCGAGGAGGCCGCCGAGAAGACGACGTGGCCGAGCATCCCGGAGTGGGACGTCGGCACGGCGAGGACCAGCGAGGAGGCCGTCGTCGTCACTCAGAACTGGGACGAGCTCCGGCGCTTGATGTGGAACTACGTCGGCATCGTCCGCTCGGACACGCGGCTCAGGCGCGCCGCCCGGCGCATCGCGCTGCTCCAGGAGGAGATCGCCGAGTACTACTGGAAGTACTTCCTCACGCGAGACTTGCTGGAGCTGCGCAACATCGCCACGGTGGCGCAGCTCATCGTCGAGTGCGCGGCCTCGCGCCACGAGAGCCGCGGCCTGCACTACAGCACCGACTACCCCGAGACCGATCCCAAGTGGGCCCGCGACACCGTCATCAAGAGGGGCGTCCCCGCTCATTTGAGGGGTTGATTTCCCTCACGGATCGCAGGCGAGCTGACGCGTCGCGTTGCGCGCACGACCGCGCGGAAGTGCGTGCGACCTGGCCTCGACTTGGGTAAGGTGCCGTGCCGCACGCCAGGCCATTTCCATGACCATCCAAATGACTCAATCCTCCCTCCCGGGGTCCGCGTCCCCGTCCCACACCGGCGACCCGGACGTGATCCGGGTGCTGCGAGACGACGGCTCGCTCGACCCCGCCCACGATCCCAAGCTCGATCCCGAGCAGGTCGTGGCCATGTACCGCCACCTCGTCCTCGTCCGCACCCTCGACGAGCGCCTCGTCGTGCTCCAGCGGCAAGGGCGCATCGGCTTCCACATCGGCTCGCTCGGAGAGGAGGCCGCGATCATCGGATCGGCCGCCGCCGTCCGTTCGCAGGACTGGCTCTTTCCCTGCTACCGCGAGTTCGGAGCCGCGCTGTGGCGCGGCATGTCGCTCACGGCCTACACGAACAACATGTTCGGCAACGCGGACGATCCGGCCAAGGGCCGGCAGATGCCGGACCACTACACGTGCCGCGCCGCCAAGTTCGGCTCGATCAGCTCACCCATCGGCACGCAGATCACGCAGGCGGTCGGCTTCGCCTGGGCCGCCAAGACGAAGAAGGAGGATCTCGTCTCGCTGGTGTACTTCGGCGAGGGAGCGACGAGCTCCAACGAGTTCCACAACGGGATGAACTTCGCCGGCGTCTTCAAGGCCCCGACGGTGTTCTTCTGCCGTAACAACGGCTGGGCGATCAGCGTCCCGGTCGAGCGGCAGACGGCGTCGACGTCGTTCGCCGTCAAGGGCGTCGCCTACGGCATCCCCGGCGTCCGGTGCGACGGGAACGATTTGTTTGCAGTCTACAAGGTCACGCGCGACGCGGTCGCCCACGCCGCCTCCGGCAAGGGGCCGATGCTCGTCGAGGCGATGACGTACCGGCTCTCCGGCCACTCCACGAGCGACGATCCGAAGGCGTACCGGAAGGACGCCGAGGTCGAGCAGTGGAAGAAGCGCGACCCCATCGCGCGGCTGCACAAGCACCTCGTCTCGCGCGGCCTCTGGGACGACGCCAAGCAGCGCGATCTCGAGGCCAAGATCGAGGTCGAGCTCAAGGACGCGATCGCCGCCGCCGAGAAGGTGTCGCCGCCCTCGCTCGAGTCGATGTTCGACGACGTTTATGCCGAGCTCCCCTGGCACCTGCGCGAACAGCGCGAGGCGCTCCTGCGCGGCCCCCGCGCGAAAGGTCACTGAGTCATGCCCCAGATGAACATGGTGCAGGCCATCAACGACGGCCTGCGACACGAGATGAAACGGGACGACCGCGTCGTCGTGCTCGGCGAGGACGTCGGCAAGGTGGGCGGAGTGTTCCGCGTCACCCAGGGCCTGTTCGACGAGTTCGGCGACAACCGCGTGATCGACACGCCGCTCTCCGAGGGCGGCATCATCGGGACCGCGATCGGCATGGCCCTCTACGGGCTCGTACCCGTGCCCGAGATCCAGTTCTCGGACTTCATCTTCCCCGCCTACGATCAGATCGTCAGCGAGCTGGCGAAGTTCCGCTACCGCTCCGGCGGCGAGTACCCGGCCAAGCTCGTCATCCGCACGCCCGTCGGCGGCGGCATCCGCGGCGGCCACTACCACTCGCAGTCGCCCGAGTCGCAGTTCATCCACGTGGCGGGCCTCAAGGTCGTCTGCCCGTCGAACCCGTACGACGCCAAGGGCCTGCTCCTCGCCTCCATTCGTGATCCGGATCCGGTGCTCTTCTTCGAGCCGAAGCGCGTCTACCGCGCCGCGAAGGGCGACGTGCCCGAGGGCGACTACGTGGTGCCGATCGGCAAGGCCTCGGTCGTGAGGGAAGGCCAGCACGTGACGGTCGTCGCGTGGGGCGCGATGCTCTACGAGGCGATCGCTGCCGCCGACGAGGCTAGGGCGCAGGGCGTCGAATGCGAGATCATCGATCTTCGCACGCTCTGGCCCATCGACATCGACACCATCGTCGCGAGCGTCAAGAAGACGGGCCGTGTCGTCGTCGTCCACGAAGCCCCGAAGACGTGCGGCTTCGGCGCCGAGATCGTCGCGCTCATCAACGAGAAGGCGTTCCTCCACCTCGAAGCGCCGCCCGTGCGCGTGACCGGTTTCGATACGCCGTTCCCGTACACCCTGGAGATGGAGTACCTCCCGCTCGCGCACCGCATTCTTCCCGCGGTCGTCGAGACCGCCCGCTACTGAGTGCCGCACGCTCGAGCGAAGCGACGCGCTGCGCGATACCCGAAGGGGTAAGAGTTCGGACTCGAACGAGAACTGACAGGTAGGAACATGGCCAAGTGGGAATTCAAGCTCCCGGACATCGGCGAGGGCGTCACCGAGGGCGAGGTCGTGCAGTGGCTCGTCAAGGAGGGTGACGTCGTCAAGGAAGACCAGCCGATGGTCGAGGTGATGACGGACAAGGCGACGGTGACGATCGCCGCCCCGCGCGCCGGCCGCATCGCCGAGCTCCGCGGCAAGGCCGGCCAGGTCGTCCAGGTCCACTCGGTGCTGGTCGTCTTCGAGCTCGACACCGGCGCGCCGGCCACGGCCGCGGCCTCGAGCGGCAACGGCCACGCGGGCGCGAACGGTACGGCCGCGAAGAAAGACGACGGACCGGCGGCCACCGCCGTCGGTGACATCCGCGAGACGCTCCCCGGGATGGGGTCGCCCGCGCCCGCTGCCGCGCGCGCGTCATCGGGCGGCGCTACCGCCGCCGGCGCCGTGTCCACGTACTTCAACGAGAAGCCCCTCGCCACGCCCGCGACCCGCAAGGCGGCGCGCGATCTGGGCATCGACCTGAAGCAGGTGCGCCCCTCGGGGCCGCAGGGTCGGGTGACGAGGGACGACGTCGTCGCGCACGCGCGAGGCCCGGCCGCGAGCACGGGCCCCGGCCCAAGCCCCATCAGCAGCGCGCCGAGCGCGATCGCCGCACGGGCGCCGGTGGCCATCGGCGCGGGCGGGCTCGAGGACCGCATCCCGTTCGCCGGCATGCGGCGCCGCATCGCCACGAAGATGCAGCAGTCGACGCAGACCGCCGCGCACTTCACGTTCGTCGAAGAGTGCGACACGACCGCGCTCATGGGCCTGCGCTCGCGCCTGAAGGCGACCGCCGAGCAGCAGGGCGTGAAGCTCACGTACCTGCCGTTCATCGTGAAGGCGGTGGTGGCGGCGCTGAAGAAGCACCCCATCCTCAATTCCGCCCTCGACGAGACCAAGCAGGAGCTCGTCTACCGCAAGTACTACAACATCGGCATCGCCGCCTCGACGGACGCCGGCCTGATGGTCCCCGTCGTCAAGGACGCCGACCGCCGCAGCCTGCTCGACATCGCCCGCGAGATCGACCGGCTCGGCCAGGACGCCAAGGCCGGCAAGAGCAAGGTCGACGATCTCCAGGGCTCGACGTTCACCATCACGTCCCTCGGCGCCGACGGCGGCCTCTTCGCCACGCCGATCATCAACTTCCCCGAAGTGGGCATCCTCGGCGTGCACCGCATCAAGGAGCGGCCGGTGGTCAAGGACGGCCAGATCGTGATCGGCCACGTGATGCT
>DATIQP010000282.1:0-2278 GCA_035470765.1 Polyangiaceae bacterium
GAGGGGCTTCGCCGAGGTGACCTGGGTGTTGGTGAACACGTTGTAGTCGCGGTCGCCCGTCCGCAGATCGCCGCTCGGCAAGAGCAGGTTGGTGCTGCGGATGGCGTCGACCACGTCGAGGATGCCGAGGCCACGCGCGCGGAGCTGGTCGCGGTCCGTCATGACCTCGATCTCGCGGGTCTTGCCGCCGCCGACGCTCGCGCTCGCGACGCCCGAGAGCCGCTCGAACTGGGGCTCGATGACGTTGTACGAGAGATCGTAGAGCTGCCGCTCGTCGAGCCCCTCGCCGCGGACGACGACCTGCACCACCGGGATGTTGGTGATGTCGAACTTGAGGATGAACGGCTGCTGGATCCCCGGCGGAAGCGTGTTCATGATCTGGGCGATGCGCTGCTGGACGTCGAACTGAGCGTTGTCGAGGTTGACGTCGTAGTTGAACCAGACGCTCACGACCGAGACGCCCTGCTTCGACGTGCTCTCGACGCGGTCGACGCCAGGCGACGCCGCGACGGCCCGCTCGATGGGCTGCGTGATGGACTTCTCGATGTCGGCGGGACCGGCGCCCGGATAGAACGTCGCGACGCGCACGACCGGGATGTTGATGGCCGGGAAGAGGTCGACCGAGAGGCGGTCGACGGAGACGCCGCCCAGGACGAGCACCATCAGCGACACCATCAAGATGAAGACGGGGTTGCGAAGCGCGAGGCGGGTCAGCCACATGGCGCGTCAGCTCCCCGCGTCGGGTGACGCCTCGAGCTGCGCTTTCGTGTACGGGTCGACGTTGCGCGTCGCGCGCACGGTGACGCCCGGCGCCAGCCCGTCCGCGCCGGCCGTGACGACCTCGTCGCCTTCTTTGAGGCCGCTCGTGACCTCGAGGTACTTCTCGCCGCCGTTGCCGATCGCCGGGGCGACGCTCACGTCCGTGCCGATCTGGATCTCGCGCCGATCGACCTTGTCGCCCTCGAGCACGAAGACGTAGTGCTTGCGGTCCGAGATCTGCACTGCGGCAGCCGGGACGACGGGCATGTGTGGGTGGACCTCTTTGATGATCGCGCCGATGCCGTACATCCCCGGCCGGAGCTCACCGGTCTCGTTTCCGAGCTGAACCTCGGCGTCGAGCGTGCGCGTCGTGGGATCGAGCGCCGGGGCGACGCGCACGACCTTGCCGCTCAGGCTCTTGCCGGGCAGCGCGTCGAGCTCCACGTGCGCGTCCTTGCCGATGCCGATCCCCTCGATCTGGTGCTCGGGGATCGCGATGAACACGCGAAGCACGTCGACGCGGACGACCGTGAGGACGCCGCTCGTTCCGGAGGTCGGCCCGACGAGCGCTCCCGGGTCGAGCTTGCGCACCGAGACGACACCGTCGAGCGGCGACTCGATGCGCATCTCGCCGAGGCGCGTCGCGAGGCCTCCCACCTGGCTCTGCGCCGCCTGCTGCGTCGCCTCCGCGGTGGCGAGCGCGGTCGTGGCGGACTGGAGGTCCTGCTGCGAGATGACGCCGCTCGGCGCGAGCTTCTGCGCGCGCTCTAGGTTGGCCCGCGCGAGCTGCACGGCGGCCTCGGTCTGCGCGAGGGTGCCGCGCGCGGCGGAGAGCTGGTCGGGCAGGTCGCTGGGGCGCACGAGCGCGAGGAGCTGCCCGCGCTTCACCGTGTCGCCTCGGTCGACCAGCACCGCGTCGAGGTAGCCCAGCTGCTTCGAGGTGACGTCGGCCTGGGCGAGCGGGCGGAGATCGACCGGCGCGCGGACCTCGATCGGCACGTCGCGCGTGGTGACCTTCGTCACGACGACGAGCGGCGGAGGGCGCGTGCGAGCGCCATCCTTGGCCTTGCCGTTGCAGGCCATCGCGAGCGCCGCGACGGCGCCGAGCCGGATGCACCAGGACCGAAATGGGATCACGGGCCGTCTCGGCGGGCGTCGCCGCGGCGGCGGCCCTCGCCCGTGCGTCGCCCCTCGGGGCGGGGCGGGAACTGCCGGCGCTCGTCGCCGGACCGCCGCTCTTCGCCGACCCGCCGGCGCTCTTCGACGAGCTTCGGTTTCCGGGCGGGTTTCGGCATGGGCGAACGATGGTTCAGCAGGCGGGCGCGACGCAAGTTTTTTTACCCATTTTCACGATGTTTCGATGCACTTGCACGCCAGGAGGTTGCAACCCCCGCTTCCGTTGGGTCACGATGGGCCCTTCCAAGCGCCAGCCGCGGAGCAGGTGATCGAACATGAGCCTGAAGAAGCAATTGATGGATCGTGGCCTGAAGCTGATGACCGACCCCCGCGTGATGAAGCT
>DATIQP010000283.1:0-5343 GCA_035470765.1 Polyangiaceae bacterium
CCCTCCCGAATGTAGACAGCGACGGGCACCTTGGTACGCTCGTGCAGGAGCTTGAGCTTGTCGCTCTGCTCCGGCGTCACGTAGATGGTGGTCGAGATCTTCTTTCGGGACATGGGCCTGTCGTGACCGCGGCGCCGCGGCGCACGAACATACACTACATGGACATACGTGAGCCTTCAAGGCCGTCCCTGTCGAAATAATCCAAGCAAATTCAACATATTGCAACGGTCCAGGCGTGGGACATCGTGTCCCGTTCGCCTTTTGTCGGGCTGCTTGCCGGCGCTACCGGGCCGCGAGTATCGTGGCGCGCAGCCCGGGCGCTTGCCCGAACCCCTGATGAACATTCCTTTTCGCTCTCCCGGTCCGCGTCTCGCCGTCCTAGGCACCGCCCTCGCTCTCGCCGTCGGCTTCGCGTGCAGCAGCAGCAGCACCGACAAGGCCACCGGTGTGGGAGAGGCCAAGGTCCCCGAGGGGGCCAAGGCCATGGACCACGAGAATTGCGATGACAGCCTCGGCCGCGTCGAGGTGCTCGACGCCAACGGCGACGGCAAGCCCGACATCAAGCGGGTCTACGACAAGGCGACGGGCCGGGAGCTGTGTCGCGTGGCGGACTTGAACCACGACGGCAAGCCCGACATGTACGAGTACTACACGGCCGACGGCACGATCCGCCGCCGCGAGGCCGCCTACGACACCAGCGAGTCCATCTCCGACATCGCCACCTACGAGAACGGCAAGCTGGTCCGCCGCGAGCGCGACACGTCGGGCCAGCACAAGATCGACACGTGGGACACCTACGATCCCGGCAGCGGGAAGATCGTGAAGCGCGAGCGCGACACCAACGGCGACGGCAAGGTCGACGAGTGGTGGACGTTCACCGGGGACCAGGTCACCATCGCGATGGACAAGAACGGGGACGGCATGCCCGATCCGGACGACACCATCACGCTCGGCGCGAACGGACAGGCCATCGCGCCCCCGACCCCGGCGCCGACGACCCCGAGCGGGGACGCGGGCGGGGGCTCGAGCGTCCCGCCGCCGCCGCCACCCCCCGTGTTGATGATGGAGACGCAGACCGACGCGGGCGCGGCCGGCGCCGGCAAGCACCCGAAGAAAGGCCCGGCGAAGAAATGAGGCTCTGGATCGGAGCGGCGGCTGTCGTGGGCACGTTCGCGTTGGGGGCGCTGATCGCTTGCGGCGCCGGGACGCCTCCGGCCGCCGAGGCGTCGACCGCGCCGGGCGGGTCGAAGGACCAGAACAAGTGGCCGGCCGACGACCACTCGATGTGCGACTGGCGCAACAAGCCGGAGATGGAAGTCAGCGAGACGGCCGGGCCCGGCGCCATCCGGCCCAACATCCGCCGCGTCTACAAGACGCTGGGCGACGGGGAGAACCGGCATCGCACGCTCGTGTGCCGCGAGGTCGACACGAACCTGGACGGCATCAAGGACACGGTCCGCACCTTCAACGCCAAGGGCGAGGCGCTGCACGAGGAGTCCGACTCCGACTACGACGGCAAGGTCGACCACTGGCTGTCGTTCGCCAACGGGAGCCTCGTCGAGGAAGACGTCGACACCGCCGGCGACGGCAAGCCTCACGAGTGGAAGTACTACCTCAACGGCCAGCTCTCGCGCGTGAAGCGCGACACCAACGCGGACGGCAAGCCCGACGTGTGGGAGATCTACACCAAGGGGCAGCTCGAGCGCATGGGCGTCGATCTGACGCACGACGGGCACGTCGACCGCTGGGATCGCGACGAGCTCCTGCGCCAGCAGCAGGACGCGGAAGAGGCCAAGGCCGCCGGCGCGGCCGACGCGGGCGCGGCCCCTGCCGCAACGCCGGACGCCGGAAAATCCGACGCCGGCGGCAAGGCTCCCAAGCGCAAAGAATCTCGGTAGGAGCTCGTCGCGAAGGGCGACGGCGACGAAAAATGAGAACTAGGGCCGGCTCGTGCCCTCTCGGCCGTACGCGTCCTCCAGGCGGATGACGTCGTCGAGCTCGGGCGTGGACGCCTCGAAGACGTCGACGTCGGTGATGGCGATCATCCGGTGCACCGTCCGTGGCGCGCAGTGGAACGCGTCGCCCGACCGCATGCGCAGCGTCTTGAGCTCGGCCTTGTCGCCGATCTCGAGATCCATCTCGCCTGTCTGAACGTAGAAGGTCTCGTCCTTGCGCTCGTGGTACTGTCGCGAGAGTTTGTGGCCCGCGATGATGTGAAGGACCTTGGCGACGTAGCGGTCCGTCTCGGCCCAGATGATTTCGTGACCCCAAGGTTTGTCGACGCGGCGCATGACGAAAAAAGAAGATAACAGGCCCAAGGCAAAGGGCGAGCGACTCCAGAAGATCCTCGCCCAGGCGGGGATCGCCTCGCGCCGGGCCGCCGAGACGCTCATCTCCGAGGGGAGGGTGCGCGTAAACGGCGTGGTGGTGCGCGAGCTCGGCACGCGCGCGGATCCTGCGCGTGATCGCGTGGAGGTCGACGGCGCGAAGCTCGTCCGCGAGTCGCCCGTCTACGTGTTGCTACACAAGCCGCGCGGCGTCGTGTCGACGGTGAGCGATCCGGAGGGCCGGCCGTGCGTCGGCGACATGCTCGGCACGCTGGGCGTGCGCGCGTACCCGGTCGGCCGTCTCGACTTCGCCACGAGCGGCGCTCTGCTCGCCACCAACGACGGCGACTTCGCCAACGGTCTGCTCCACCCCCGCGGAGGCGTCCCCAAGACCTACGTCTGCAAGGTCTCCGGGAAGATGGAGCCGGCAGACATCGAGCGCTGGCGTCGCGGCGTCGAGCTCGAGGACGGCAAGACGCTGCCCGCGGAGGTCACGCTCCTGCGCTACGAGGAAGGCTCGCCGCGGGACCGTGGCGACGCGGAGAGCGCGGGCGAGCCCCGGCGAGGCGACTCCCGCCCCAAGACGTGGATCGAGCTGTCGATCCGCGAGGGTCGCAACCAGCAGATCCGCCGCATGGGCGAGGCGACCGGCTTCCCCGTCATGCGCCTCGCGCGCACGTCGTTCGCGGGCGTCACGACGGAGGGCTTGCCGCCGGGCCGCTGGCGATACTTGACCCGTCCAGAGTTGGTCGAGCTCAAGAAGGCCTACGGGGTCCCCAAGCGGATCCCCCATCAGCTCCCGCAGGGCGGCGGCGAGGGGATGACGGTCCGCTCCGAGCGTGGCGAGCGTCACCGGGGCGGCTTCGCGCGGGCCGAGGGCGAAGGCGGCGGAGGCGGCGCGCGGTACGGGCTCGGCGCGCCGGGGCGCAGACCGGCGGAAGTCGACCAGGACTACGGCGGCGGGATCCAGCGCGGCGCGTCCGGCGACCGCGACTCGGCTCACGCGCGACAGGATCAGCGGCGCGGTCGGGGCGACGCTCCGATGCGCACGACGGGCACCGGCGGCGGCATCGGCGCGGGCGGCGGGAGCTACGCCAAGCCTCGGCGTCCGCGTCCGCGGCACTGATCGCGAACCCCAGCTCGCCGAGTCTTTTTGTCTCCTTTTCGGGTTGACATGGTGCGGCATAGGGCTTACCTAGCCGTACCGTGACTTACAAAAACCTACACTGGCTCTCCGCCGGCTTTTCCCTTGTCGTTCTGGCTTGTTCCGCTCCGGTCGATGGCGCCGATCAGACCGAGCAGGATTGGGACAGCGCCGGCGGCAACCCCACCCACGCGACCCACTCCTACCTCACGGAGCACGCGCTCGACTCCCTCGCGGCCGATCATCCGGATCTGGTGACGTACCGGTCCGAGGTGCTGACCGGAGCGAACCTCGAGCTCCACGAGCTGCCGGTGCAGGACGCCGAGCAGGAGAGCCTGCGCGTCGAGGCGGGCGGCACCAACTGGGGGTGCGATCGCCCGGAGGTGTACTGGACGCACGCGAAGGAGCGGTGGCAGGCGGGGGACGGCGCCAAGGCCTACTGGTTCGTGGGCATCCTGCTCCACTTCGTCGAGGACCTCGGCGTGCCCGCGCACGCGCTGCGGGTCTGGCACGAGAACACGCCGACGACGTGGGACAACTTCGAGCTGATGGGCTTCCAGAAGTGGTACCCGAGCTACTCGGCGATCAACCAGTGGGATCCCTGGTACGCCGACCCGGCGGACTACGTCGCCTTCAGCGGCTCGTGGACGACGAGCGACTTCCACGGCGACTACCCCGGCGTCACCTACACGCGGACGTTCTTCTCCAAGACCTGGCTCTTCGCCTCGAGCAAGCAGAAGACCTTCATGCGCAACCGCCAGGGCCGCACGGCGACCGTCGCGACCTGGGCGCTCGACGCCGCCGCCTCGGCTCTCGAGGCGATGTAGCGTCCGGGGTCACGGCAGGTAGGGGGTCGCGTCGTATTCGCTCTTCGCGGCGGGCCGCGCGGCCTTCGCCAGCGGGTCTTCGGTCTTGTCGGGCAGCGACCAGTCGTTCTTGAAGAAGCCGGCGGCGCGCACCATCCCCGCGGAGAGCAGCATCTGCCCGCGCGCAGGCGCGACCGCGGAGTCGTAGACGACGAAGTCCGGGAGCAGGTCCGGCAGCGAGAGCGAGCGCCACGTGCCGAGCGCGCTCGTGCCCTCGACGACGACGAGGTAGCGGTCCGCGCGGCGCGGGTTGGGCCGGACGAAGGCGGCTCCGAGCTGCTCGCCGGTGAACCGCTGGCTGCCCATGACGACGGCGTCGCCGTCGACCCGGATGGGCAGCTCGCTCTCGAGGGCGCGCAGGATCTGGTTCGACTTCGCGTTGCCGACGAGGAACAGGGCGTGATCGTTCGCGAGGCTCTCGCCGCGCGCCAGGAAATCGACGTCGCTGACGACGGGGTAGTGCACGGTGACGCCCCCTCGGATGGCAGCCCATGCCCGCGCGACCTCCTCGTTGGCTCGCGTCTGCTCCGGGTCCGACGCGCCGTAGACGAACAGCAGCGAGGCGTGGAAGGCGTCCCGGATGGGCCCCGTGATCTCGCCTCGCTTGGCGGGCCCGGCGTGCGTGGCAGGCCCGGCCTTCCAGGCGCCGGCCTCGCGGTGGGCGACGATCGGGTCGGCGGGGGCGAAGGAGAGCGCAGCGCCGTCGAGGACGACCTGGGTCGGGCGCGCCGGGTCGAGCAGGCTGGCGTCGCGGTCGAACGCGAGCTCGTCGACGCCGCTGGTGGTCGCCACGATCTCCGTCTTGTCGTGGACGCGCGCGTCGACCTGACCCCACGCGTCCGGAGCGGACAGCTCGCCCACGTGCACCCAGTAGGCCTTGCCGTCCCGCAGGCGGATCGTCCGGAAGCGGACGCGGCGCGGGTGCGGGTCGCGGCGCTTGCCGAGCAGCCACTTGGCGCCCTTGAGGTCGGCGTAGGTCGTCTGCCAGACGTTGTGGCCGAGATCC